>CAUJGC010000381.1 GCA_963169075.1 Myxococcota bacterium | reverse complement strand
GCACCTCGTCCTCACGGTGCACGACCATGATCACCGCGGGTGACAACCGGGGGAAGGACAGCAGCCCGCATGACGGGCAGCGCATCGCCCGCTCACCCCGGGCCTGCTCGGTGGGCGTGCCGCAACGTCCACAGAAGCGGTGCGTGCGCGCCCACTCCACGATCTGCACCGCCCGCCCGGCGAGTGTCCAGTCCGCACCGGGCACGAGCGCGTGCAGCGAGCGAAGCGGCACGAACCGATGGCCCTCCGGTGGCGGGGCGCCGGGCGCGCCTCGTGCTGGGGGCGACGGAGCACCCGGCGGCGCTGGCAGCGGCGCGGGGGCTGGAGGCTGCGGGGCTGGCGGAGGTCCGCCTGGTGGGCGTAGACCGGGACGGGCTGCACGATCTGGAGGCGCTGGCGGCGGCGCTGGCGGAGGCCGACGGGCTCTGCCTGATGGCGGCCAACCACGAGACGGGGGCGCTGAGCGAGCTGGCGGCGGTGGGCGCGGCGGCGGCGCGGGCCGGGGTGCCGTGGCTCTGCGACGCGACGCAGCTCGTGGGGCGGCTGCCGCTGGCGTGGGGGGAGCACCCGGCGATCACGGCGCTGGTCTGGAGCGCCCACAAGATGGGCGGGCCGGTGGGGGTGGGGGCGCTGGCGCTGCGGCGGGGGGTGCGCTGGGCGGCGCTGCTGCCGGGGGCCCAGGAGGGCGGGCGGCGCGGCGGGACGGCGAACGTCGCCGGGGCGGCGGGCTTCGCGGGGGCCACGGGGGCGGCGCTGGCGGCCCTGGACGCCGGGGAGGCGGCGCGGCTCGCGGGGCTCCGGGACCGGCTGGAGTCAAAAATAAATGAAAACACATGTCAAAGTGAATCAAAAACCATACTGATTCAGCGCAACGGCCCAGCGGCGCGCCTCCCCAACACGCTGCACCTCACGCTTCGGCGCGGCGAGGAGCTGGTGGACGCCGAGGGGCTCCTGCTGGGGTTGAGCGCGCGGGGGGTGGACGTGTCCACCGGGGCGGCGTGCGCGTCGGGGGAGCGGCGGCCCAGCCCGGTGCTGCTGGCGATGGGGCGCAGCCCGGCGGAGGCCCACGCCTCGCTGCGGCTCTCGCTGGGGTACGCCTCGACGGCGGCGTGCTGCGACGCGGCGGCGGCGGCGCTGGCGGCGGCGTGGAGCGAGGTGGAATAAGCCGCCCTGCCCTTCCCTTTTGCCTCGTGGCCGCCGTATGATGGAGACGGCTCGCAACCTGGGAGGCCCCATGATCCGCCGCGCGTCGCTGCTGCCTGTGTCGCTCGCGCTCCTCAGCGCGGCGTGCCAGCACACGCGCGCCCCCTCGACGCTCCAGGCCGAGCAGGTGAACAGCCCCTCGGGGGTGGTCTTCTCGTCGGAGCAGCCGCCGGGGATCTGGAGCGATCGCTTCGTCTCGCCCTCCGCCTATGAGCACTACCTGCGCTCGCGCCTCTACGCCGAGCAGCGCCAGTGGGACGCCGCGCTGGACGAGGCGCGCCTGGCTCTGGCCTTCGACCCCGAGGACGCAGCCCTCTACGCCTGGCGCGCCGAGCTGCACGCGGAGCGCGGCGAAGGCGAGGAGGCCGCCGAGGCGCTCCAGCAGGCCTTCCACCTCGACCCCGACTCCCCGGAGGCCCACCTGACCGCCGCGGGGCTGGCCCAGCGGCGCAGCGCGTGGCCGGAGGCCAGCGAGCACGCCGCGCGCGCGGTCGCGCTGACCCCCGACACCGCCGCGCCGCGCTTCCTGCTGGTCCAGGCCCTCGCGCAGCAGGGGCGCCGCGACGAGGCGCTGGCAGCGGCCGACGCGCTGGTGGCGCGCTGGCCCCGGGACCCGCGCGCCCACACGGCGCGGGGGCACCTCCTGGAGCAGCTCGGGCGCGACGCCGACGCCCAGGCGGCCTTCGAGGAGGTGATCGCGCTGCGCCCGGGCGCCGTCGGCGGCTACCTCGCCTTGGGGGAGCTGCACCGGAGCCGGCAGCGCTACGCCGACGCCCACGCGGCCTTCACCGCCTGCGCCGAGGCCATCCCCCGCGCCCAGCGCTGCTGGCTGCTCCGCGTGCGCATGGCGCGCCTGCCGAGCGCCAGCGGGGCGCTGGACGCGGCGTCGCGCCGCGAGCTGGAGCTGCTGGCGGAGGTCTTCGCCCAGGAGCCGCAGGCCGCCGCCGCGCTGGCGGACGGCTTCGCCGCCGTCGAGGATCTCCCGCTCCTGAGCGGCTGGGTCGAGGTCGCCGCCGCCCGCAACCCCGCGCTGGTCGAGCTGCGCTACACCGCTGGCGCCCTCGCCTCGCGGCTGAAGCGCTACGACGAGGCGGCGCAGCACCTCGGCGCGCTGCCCCCGGAGAGCCCGACGTACCTGGAGGCGCGGGCGCGCCTGGCCATCGCCCTCAGCGAGCAGGGACGCCACGACGAGGCGCTGCGCGCGCTCCGTCCGGCGCTGGACAAGGCGCCGGAGGCGGTGGAGCTGTGGGCGCTGCTGGCCGCGGTGCAGGAGCGCAGCGGCGACATCCAGGCGGCGGCGCGCAGCCTCGACCACGCCGCGCGCCTGGCGCCCGAGCGGGCGGAGCTGCACCTGCGGCGCGCCTTCGTCCTCTGGCGGCGGCGTGACGTCCCCCACACCATCGACGCGCTGGAGCAGGCGCTCCACATCGCGCCCGAGGACACCGCCGCGCTGACCCTCCTGGCCCGGGCGCTGGCCTACGCCGACCGCGATCTCCCGCGCGCCGAGGCGCTCGCCCAGCGCGCCCTCCGCCTGGACCCCGAGCAGCCCGGCGCCGCCCTCGTCGCGCTGGGGGCGGTCTACCTGCGCCAGGGGCGGCTTGAGGACGCGCTCCAGGCGCTCCAGGACGCCATCCCGCTGCGCCCCCGCGACGCCGACGCCTTCGCGCTGCTGGGGCAGGCCTACGGCGCCGGGGGGCGCCGCGAGCTGGCGATCACGACCCTCCAGGCGGCGCTGGAGCTGACCCGGGACGACGCCCCGCGCGGCGACCTCCGTCGGCAGCTCCGCGCCCTCTCCCGCTCCACCCCACCCCAGGCCGCCACCCCTCGCCCAGGAGCCCCGTGAGCCTCCCCTTCCGCCGCCTCGCCTCGCTCTCCCCCGCCGCTGCTGCGCTGCTGGTGAGCGTCGTCGCCCTCCAGGGCTGCCCGCGGGACATCCCGCCCCCCGAGGGCGCGCTGACCGCGCCGCAGGAGCTGCTCGCCGCGATGGACGCGGCGATGGAGCCCGTCCAGACGGCGCGCTTCAAGAACGCCGCCCTCCAGTACTACGGCGAGCAGGGGCGCGTCTCGGTGCGCCAGACGCTGCTGGTGGCGCAGCCTGATCGCCTCCGGGTCCAGACCTACCTGCCCGGCATCGACGACACGGCGGGCGTCCTGGTGTGCGCGTGCGGGCGCTTCGCCTATCATGATCGACAAGAAAACGTATACTATTACGGTGAAGCCGACGCGCAGAACATCTCGCGCTTCCTGCCGGTGGGGCTGACCTGCGGCGACGTGGGGCGGGTGCTGCTGGGCGGGCCGCCCCGGGATCGGATCGCCGGGGCCAGCGGCGCGCCGACGCTGGCCTGGGATCGGAGCGCGGGGCGCTACGCCCTGACCTTCCCGGAGGGGGACGGCACGCTGCGCCTGGGGGTGGAGCACGGCACCTGGCGCGTCAGCACAATTGACGCCACCAGCAGCTCAGGCGCGTCACGCTTCCGCTACGAGGTGGACGGCTTTGAGCGGATCGACGGCCAGCCCATCCCCGAGCGACGCCGCTTCGTGGTGGAGGCCAGCGGCGAGGACATCTCGCTGAAGAACGGGGAGACTCAGCTCAACCCGGCGCTGCCTGAGACGCTCTTTGGGCTTGAAGCCCCCGTCGGCACCTCGGTACGCTATAGGGGCAGCAGCGCGCAGGCGCCTCCCCCTCCCCCCGGCGGCGACCTCTGCGCGGACGCCACACCTCCTCCCACCCCTGCCGAGAGCCCGGACGGACCATGATCCCAGACCGCGAGATGGCCTCCCTCCTGCTGGAGCATCACCTCATCGACCGCGCCCGCCTGGACGAGGCCATGGGCCTCCAGAAGCGCCACGGCGGCGAGCTCTACACCGTCGCCATCGAGAACGGCCTGGTCGATGAGGAGCAGACCATCCGCCTCGTCGCCCAGAAGCTGAGCCTCCCCTGCGTCAGCCTCCGGGCCTTCGAGGCCGATCCCGAGGTGCTGGAGCTGGTGCCCGCCCACCTGGCGCGGCGCCACCAGGTGATCCCCGTCGGCCTGGGCGACGACGACTCCCTCTACCTCGCCATGGCCAACCCCATCGACTTCGACGCGATGGAGGAGGTGGGGCAGCGCGCCGGGCGCGACGTCGTGGCCCTCCTGGCCGGCCCGCTGGACATCGAGCGCACCCTGGAGCGCGTCTACGAGCCCCCCGAGCAGGCGGCCTCCTTCGCCCTCGGCGGCCTCTTCATGGCGCCGCTCGCCCCCGCCGCAGCGGCCGAGCCCGTCGAGCTGGAGGAGCTGGACGACGTCCTCGACCTCCCCAGCATGGACGACGCTCTGGAGGACCTGGGGGAGAGCGAGCTGCTGGTCCGCAGCCAGCAGATCGAGGTCGAGGACGTCCTCGACATCTACGGCGCCCCCCGCGAGGCCATGTTCCTGGAGCAGCCCGACGCCTTCCTCGCCCACGAGGGCCTCAGCCTGGAGGGCCGCAAGCGCCTGGAGGAGGTCGCCCAGGCCGAAGATCTGGAGCGCGTCCGCGGCGGCAAGGGCCAGACCGCCGCCTTCCGCGGCTTCGACGACGACGACGACGCCCTGGAACCGCAGGCTGTGGACCGCGGCCTCTTCGCCCCCGCCCTGCCCCCTGTCCCCACCCCCCAGCCCACGCCCGCCGCGCCCGCCGCAGCCCCCGCCCGCCGCTCCTTCGCCAAGCGCGAGCTGGAGGCCGCCCCGCCGCGACCCGACCCACCGCGACCCGGCGCGCGCATCGGGGCCGCCATCGCCGCCGCCCCCCAGCAGGCCGAAGCCCGACGGATGGGGCGCGGCCCGACCCTGGAGGCCGCGCTGGAGCGCGCCGACACCCGCGACATCCTCCTGGCGCTGGCTCGCGCCCTCGTCAAGCGCGGCGTCCTCTCCGAAGAGGAGCTGCTGGCCGAGCTTGGAGGCTCCACCCGCTAGAGGCACGGAGGCCCATGACCAGCTCTCTCCAGGATCTCCAGACCTTCTTCGCCTGGCCCCCCGGCAGCGAGGGCGCCATGAGCGCCCTCCAGCGCCTCCCCGAGCCCCAGCGGCGCCTCCTCCTCGCCGTGCGCGGCCTCAAGGACTACGCGCAGCTCCCCGTGCCCGGCGACCTCGGCTTTGGCATCCTCGCGCGCCTCGACGCGGCCTACCCCCAGCTCCTCGCCCAGCCCTCCACCGACCGGCCGTGGCTCGTCCGCGCCTCCGCCGGGCTCTTCGGCCTCACCGCGGAGTTCCGCGCCGCCGCCGCCTGGGAGCACCCCGCCAGCACACCCCTCTTCATGGCCCTCAGCGCCCCACGCGCCGAGCCCGTCCTCATCTCGCCCCTCCGCCTCGCCATCGACGCCCTCGCCTTGCCGCGCCCCTGCTTCCGCGACACCCTCGCCGCCCTCCTCGCCTTCCACGAGGGACAGCGCCCCCTCCCCGAGCACGTCTTCCGCGTGGACCGCCTCGCCTCCGCCGACTCCCTCCGCGCGCCCTGGCAGAGCGCCTGGTCCCTGGTCGCGGCCTGCGGCACGTTTCAAGACGGCGCGTGGGACTTTGATTTCTCGATTGAATCCCTGGAGCTGCTGGGCAAGCTGCTGGTCCACGGCGAAGACGGCGCCGCCGAAGGCGTCGCCCTCGGCATCCGCGCCGTAGACGCCGACCGGCGCCGCCGGGACGCCTGGCTCCTCAACGCCGCGACGGGTTACCTCGGGGAGGCGCTCCGCCTCCACCTCGGCGCCCGCTGGGCCGCCAGCGGCCCCGGCGAGCGCAGCCTCCAGCTCACCTTCGGACGCCCCGACCGGACGCTGGAGCCCGCAGGCTGGGTCCGCGCTACCGCCGCGCGCCGCGATCCCCACCTCCTCGTCCGCCTGGGGGCGTGGATGCGACGCGCCGTGGTCGGGCAGCTCCCGTGGCCGTCGCCGTCGGGGACGTAGCGATGTAAAAAGGGCTCAAATCATATGACTTGAGCCCTTTTTTGTGCGTTTTTCGGATCGCCTTCGGCGGCTGGGGGCAGCGCCCCCAGCCCCCCATCCACGTCAGGTGCGGCTGGTCGCTGCGGCGGCGAGCCCTCGGGCGAGGGCGGGGACATCGACGCCGAGCGTCTCGCGGAGCTGCTCGGAGGCCGAGGCGACCTTCATGGGCAGCGAGCCGTTCTGATCGATGTCTGCGACGCCGCGGTCGATGAGGGTGATCTTGTCGATCTCGACGTTGCGGATGGTGCCGACCATGGTCTTGATGAGGGGCTCGATCTTCTGGAGGAGGAAGATCTGGCGGGCGTTGGGGCCCGCCTGGTGCCAGGTGCGGGTGATCTCCTTGAGGACCTCGGCGTTGGCGCGGGCGCTCTCGGTGATGGGGAAGGCCTTACCGCGGGCGTCGGCCTCCAGCTCCTTGCGCCGGGCCATGGCGGGCTCGACGATGTCGGCCTGGAGGCGGCGGCGGACCTGCTCGATGCGGTTGCGCTGGACGTCCAGCTCGGCCTTGGCCTTGGCGACCGCGGTGGAGACCTCCGCGCGGGACTCCGCGACCATGGCGACGCCGCGGCTCTGGGCGTCGAGGATGCGGCGGCGGGACTCGGCGCGGGCGATGTTGATCTGGGCCTCGATCTGGGCGAGGGCCGTGGTGCGCTGGTTGGCCGCGTCCTGGACCACCGACTCGACCGTGTTGCGGGCCTCCGCGATGCGGGAGCGGCGCTGGAGGTCGGCGGTCTGGCGGCGCCCGATGGAGTCGAGGTAGCCGACCTCGTCCGTGATGTTCTGGATCTTGAGGCTGTCCAGGACCAGGCCGAGCTTGGTCAGATCGACCTCGGCCTCCTTGAGGAGCTGCTCCTCAAAGGCCGCCTTGTCCTCGTTGAGCTGCTCCGGGGTGAGCGAGGCGAGGACGCCGCGGAGGTTGCCCTCCAGCGTCTCCTTGCCGATGCGCATGATCTCCTCGCGGGGCTTGCCCAGGAAGCGCTCGATGGAGTTGCAGATGGTGGGCTCGTCGCCCGCGATCTTGATGTTGGCGACGGCCTGGACCGTGAGCGGGATGCCGCCGCGGGAGTAGGCGTTGCGCGCGGTCAGCTCGATGGCCATGTTGGTGAGATCCATGCGGTGCACCGTCTCGAAGAGCGGCGTACGGATCCCGCGGCCGCCGCGCACGAGGCGATAGCCCACCTGGCGACGCCCCACCTGCCGGGTGGCGCCGGAGAAGATGAGCACCTGGTTGGGCTCGCAGACATGGATGAGGCTGCGGATGACCGCGATGGCGCAGATGAAGAGGAAGAGGCTGATGATCGCGACCGCGACCGCGATGGTGATCGGTCCCATAGGATGTCCTCCAGGTGCGGGTCAGCGGGGCGAGCCGCCCCAGGGGGCGGCCGGACCGGGGTTGGGGAGCGCCGGGGCGCGGGTCGCCGCGCTCGGCTTGGGCTCGACCACCGAGCCCGAGTTCGAGATCACCTCGCCGCGGATCGAGCCCGCGATGTCCAGGCCCAGCGTGAGCCGGATCTCTTCGAGGAGCATCCGGACCAGGCCCGGATAGGCCGAGAGGTAGGCCGAGAGCGCCTTGCCGTCGCCGCTGTCGATGAGGGAGGCCTCACCGACCTTGATGTTGCGGGTGACCGAGGCCACCTCGCTGAGGAGCGTCTCGATCTGCTGGACCAGGAAGATGTCGAGGCCCTGATCCCCCGCCTCGCGCCAGGCCTCCGCCAGGAGCGACTGCGCCGCGGCCATCGCCCGGCCGCGCTCCAGCGCATAGGCGGCCTCGCCGCGGGCCAGGTGCTCCTGCGCCGTGCGCTCGGCCTCGGCCGGGAGGACGACGTCGGCCTCCAGGCGGAGCTTCTCCAGCGCGGCGCGGATCTCCTGAAGGTCCTGCTCGGCCTCGGCGCGGGCGGCCTCGGCGGCGGCCTTGGCGCGCTCCTCCTCGGAGCGGGCCTGGGCGTCGAGATCGGCGGTGATCTGGCGCAGCTCGTTCTGCTTCTGCTGGATCGCGGCCTTGGCCTCGGCCTGGGCGACGCTGCCGCGCCCGCGGGCCTCGGCCTCGGCGGCGTCGGCCTCGCGCTTGGCGTCGGACTCCGCGATCTCGGCCTGCTTGCGGATGATGGCGATCTGCTCGCGGCCGATGGAGTCGAGGTACTTCACCTCGTCGGCCACGTTCTGGATCTTGAGGGTGTCGATGTGGAGGCCCAGGCGGGCCAGATCGTCCTCGACGTCATCCGCCAGGGCGGAGGCGAACTTGAGGCGATCCTCGTTGACCTCCTCCGGGGTGAGGTTGGCGAGGACGCCGCGGATGTTGCCCTCCAGCGTCTCCTTGGCGACGCGCTTGATCTCGTTGGGGTTGCGCCCCAGGAAGCGCTCGATGGCGTTGTTGACGATGCGGGGATCGGTCGAGATCTTGACGTTCGCGATGGCGTGCACCGAGAGCGGGATGCCGCCCTTGGAGTAGGCGTTGGTGACGGAGATGTCCACCGGGATCGTCCGGGCGTCCATCCGGTTGACCGTCTCCAGGATCGGGATGACGAAGGCCCGACCGCCCGTGATGACCCGGAAGCCGATCTGGGTCCCGTCCGCCAGCGTCCGGGTGCGACCGCTGATGATCAGGATCTCATTGGGCTGACAGATCTGCATGAATTTTTTGATCAGGGCGAAGAGGATAAGGGTCGATATGACGACCCCTCCGCCCAGCGCGACGCCGACCACCAGTTGATCCAGGCCGTTCATTGCGTGGAGTCCTCCTGAGGGGGGGATGGAGAGCGCCCCAGGCGGGGCGCGGTGAAGTCCTGTGCATCGAGGTCCTGGCCGCATCAGCCGCGGCGTTGGACCTCGTGGTGTGGTGCTTCGCTGCGTTCTTGTTGCTGCTCTTCGCGTCGTGCTCCTCGGCGTCCGTCGCGCCACATGACGCGCGCCGGGTGGACGACGTCGGCGATGCCGTCATCGTTGCAGCGAAAGATAAACACGGCGTCGCCCTTTTCAAAGGGAAAATCTTCATCGGTGCGGGCGATGAGGTGGACCTGCTGGCCGCGCAGCTCCAGGAGGATCTTGCCGGGCTCGGCGCCGCGGGGTGGGATGAGGACCTGGGCGGTCTGGCCGACATAGTCGGCCATGCGGACGGTGCTGTTGACGTCGCCGCGCTTGAGGCGCCGGAGGGCCCAGGCGATGGCGGTGCCCGCGGTGAGGCCCACGGCGAGGGCGAGGAGGAGGGTGAGTGCGAAGCCGGCGTCCATGAGGGTGAGGACGGTGCCGGTGAGGCCAAAGCCCGCGAGGAGGAAGGTCCAGAACTTGAACGAGAGGAAGGGGAGCCAGAGGGCGCCGTCAGTGGCGAGGTTCTTGAGGGGGCTGTCGTGTCCGGCGTCGAGATCAGCGTCGGCGTCGGCGTCGGCGTCGAGATCGAGGTCGTGATCGATCTCGAAGGAGGCGTCGGCGTCGAGATCGGCGCCGACGTCGGCTTCGACCTCGGCGTCTTTGCCGCCGAAGAGGATGGACATGAAGATGAAGACGCCGCCGATGACGAGGGCTGCGATGTAGGCTGCGAGCATGGCGAGTCTCGTGGGGGTTGGGCGCGCGGCGCGCGATCTGGAGCCTTTATAGCGGAGGACGTCGAGGTTGACCAGCGGCCTTGACTTCTGGGGGGAGGCGCTGCATAGTTTAAGGACTTGGCAAGTAGGCGGCAGCGCCGGAGAGACGACCTCGGGTCGCTCGGAGGTGGGTGATGTCAGACCAGACAGGCGAGTACACAGGCGAGATGATCTTCGATGGGCAGAGCGTGACGCGCGTCCTTGGGACGAGCTACAGCGTGCGGAGCCCAGCGACACCGGCGTCGGGGAGTCGGCTGACGCCGACGCGCCTGGCTGCGCTCTCGCGGACCTGGGCGTTGGGGGAGCTTCAGGAGGGCGATCAGCCTTCGGGGCTGAACGGGCTGACGCAGGGGGAGGTGCATCGTGCGCTGCGAGCGGCGCGTGATCTGATCGTGGAGGAGGGGTTCAGCGCGCTGGGGATGGATCGTCTGCTGGTGCGGGCGCGGCTCTCGCCGGAGGCGAGCCGGGCGCTGCGGGCGCATTTTTCGAGCGGCGAGGAGGTGGCGGTGGTGCTGATGCGCCGGGTGCACGCGCCGCTCTTCGCGGATCTCTCGGAGGCGGCGGTGAGCGGCGGCTCGGCGTTGGAGGGGCTTCGGGAGGTGGTGGTGCGTTATCTGGCGCGCGCGCGTCAGGATGTGCCGCTTTATCAGCGGTATACGCGGCTCTTCAACAACGTGGTGGACCCGGAGCTGGTGGCGCCGCGGGTGCTGCTGGTGTTGCAGGAGATCGAGCGTCAGGCGGTGCAGATCACGGCGGCGCTGCTGGCGGAGGGTCAGATGCGCGGCGAGGTGCGCTGCGGTGATCCGGAGCTGCTGGCGCGCGGGCTGGAGATGTGCCTGAACGGGCTGGTGTATGGGGTGTCGAACGTGTCGCGGCTCCAGGTGGTGGGTCTGGACGCGGACGCGCTGCTGCGCTCTTCGGCGGAGGTGCTCCTGGCGGGGCTGGCCGCGCCAGGAGCGGACGCGGGTCAGGGGACGATCTGACCGAAGAGGGTGTGGGCGGAGGCGCGGTCGATGCGGACGTTGACGAGGTCGCCGCGCTGGACGCCGGGGACGTTCTTGTCGAAGACGACGGTGACGAAGGCGTCGGTGCGGCCGGACCACTGATCGGGGCTGCGGCGGCTGTCGCCCTCGACGAGGACGGGCTCGACGCGTCCGACCCAGCGCTGGATCTCCTCGGCGCCGAGCTGCTCCTGGAGGGCGATGACGCGGCGGAGGCGCTCGCCTTTGACGTCTTCGGGGACGTCATCTGCGAGGCGCTTGTGGGCGAAGGTGCCGGGTCGCTCGGAGTATTTGAACATGAAGGCGAAGGAGCAGCGCAGCTCGGCCATGAGGTCGAGGGTCTGCTGGAAGTCGTCTTCGGTCTCGCCGGGGAAGCCGGTGATGATGTCGGTGGAGATGGCGATGCCGGGCATGGCGGCGCGGATGTCCGCGACGAGCTGGCGGTACTGGGCGATGGTGTAGCCGCGGCGCATGCGGTCAAGGACGTCGTCTGAGCCGGACTGGACGGGCAGGTGGATGTACTTGCAGACCTTGGGCTCGCGGGCCATGAGGGCGATCAGCTTAGGCGTGAAATCAATCGGATAAGGGCTTGTAAAGCGGATGCGCTTGACGCCTTCGATGGCGGCGACGGCCTCGACGAGGTCCGCGAAGTCGACGTCTTCGTAGCGGTAGGAGTTGACGGTCTGGCCGAGGAGGGTGACCTCGGGGTAGCCCTCTTCGACGAGCTGGCGGACCTGTCGGAGGACCTCGCGGGGGGGGACGCCGCGCTCGCGGCCGCGGGTGTAGGGGACGATGCAGAAGGTGCAGAACTTGTCGCAGCCGCGCTGGATGGAGACCCAGCCGGTGATGCCCTCTTTGCGGACGGGGTCGAGGCCCTCGTAGGTCTCCTCGCGGTCGAGGCGGATGTCGATGATGGGGTCTGTGCGGACGGCCTCGGCCTGCTGGATGAGGTCGGGGAGTCGCCGGTAGGCGTCGGGTCCGATGATGAGATCGACCCAGGGTGCGCGCTCGGTGAGCTTATCGCGGAGGTGCTCGGCCATGCAGCCGGTGACGCCGATGAGGACGTCGGGGCGCTGGTATTTGACGCCGTTGAGGGTGGCGACGCGTCCGAAGACGCGCTCTTCGGCCTTCTCGCGGACGGCGCAGGTGTTGACGAGGATGACGTCGGCGTCTTCGGGGGCGTCGGCCTTCTCCCAGCCTTCACCCTGGAGGATGCCGGCCATGAGCTCGGAGTCTGCGACGTTCATCTGGCAGCCGTAGGTCTCGATGAAGACGCGGCGGGGGCGTTGGGGTTGGCCGAGGGCGAGGTCGATGAGGTTGGGGGAGGTGTCGATGTTCATGGGGCGGGCTGGGGTTGGTGCTTGGCGTTGCGCTTCTGGGTGGGGCCGAGGAGGTTGAGGACCTCGTCCTTGTCGAGGGTCTTCTGGGTGAGGAGGGTGTCGATGAGGCGCTCGAAGGCGTCGCGGTGCTCCAGGATGATGTCCTCGGCGCGATGGCGCTGGGCTTCGAGGAGTCGGGCGAGCTCTTCATCGACGCGGGTCTCGGTGGTCTCGGCGACGTTCTCGCGGAAGGCGGTGCGGCCGAGGCCCTCGCGTCCTGAGATGACGCGGAGGCCGAGGGTGTCCCCCATGCCGAGCTCTTCGATCATGGAGCGGGCGAGCATGGTGGCCTTCTGGAGGTCGTCCCAGGCGCCGGCGGAGACATCTCCGATGAGGAGGTGCTCGGCCACGCGGCCGCCGAGGAGCATACAGATGTCGTCGAGGAGTTCGAGGCGGGTGGTGATGTACTTGTTCTCTTTGACGGAGCGCTGGACGTAGCCGAGGACGTCGGAGTCTTCGGTGGCGATGGTGATCTTCTCGACGGCGGCGGCGTAGGGGAGGAAGTGGGCGCAGATGGCGTGTCCGGCCTCGTGGATGGCGATGGTGCGCTCTTCGGCGGCGGAGAACTCGACCTTGTCTTTTTGCTTCTTCTGGAGGGCGCGGATGACGGCGTCGCGTGCGACGGGCTTGCGGCCTTCGCGGAGCTGCTCGCGGAGGAGGGCGCGGAAGACGGCGTAGATGTGGTCGCCGCTGTAGCGGATGCCCGCGTGTGGATCGACAAATCCACCGGTCTTCTCGACGATGAAATCCATGATCTCATCCGGGATTTCGAGGGAGAACTTGTTCTTGTAGATGGAGCAGATGGCGCGTCGGTCGGTGGGGTCGGGGTAGGGGATGTGGATGAGGAGCTCGAAGCGTCCGGGGCGGAGGAGCGCGGGGTCGAGGGACTCGGCGAAGTTGGTGGTGCCGACGACGAAGACAAGCTCGTCTTTACGGAAGCCGTCCATCTCGGTGAGGAGCTGGTTGACCATGGAGTGTTCGACGCCGCTGCCGGTGTAGGTGCCGCGCGCGGTGGCGAAGGAGTCGATCTCGTCGAAGACGATGATGGAGGGCGCGCTCTGGCGTGCCTTGGCGAAGATGGAGCGGAGGTTGGCCTCGGACTCACCGACCCACTTGCTCTTGAGCTCGGGTCCGGAGACGATGATGACGGTGGCGTTGAGGGCGGTGGCGATGGCCTTGGCGAAGTAGGTCTTGCCGGTGCCAGGGGGGCCGAGGAAGATCATGCCCTTGGGGACGATCTCCTCGATGCGTCGGATCTCGGCTTCATCGACGAGGCTCTGCTTGAGCTGGAGGAGGGCGAGGACCTCTTCGCGGAGCTGTTTTTTGACGGCGTCGTAGCCGCCGATGTCGCGCTCGAGATCGACGTTGGGCAGCTCCATCTCGCCGGTGACGGTCATCTGACGGATGTCGTTGTAGAGGGCGTCGGCGGTGGCGGGGTTGGACTCATCGAAGTCGACGCGGCCCTGGATGTGGCCCATGATCTGGCGGAAGCGGACGGCGTTGAGGCCGGAGACGTACTTGTAGAGGGCGAAGGGGTTGAGGTGGCGGACGCCGAACTTGCGCGCCTCGCGCTGGAGGATGATGCGGGCGAGGGCGTCGCGGGGGATGCCGATGACCTGTCGGTGGGTGGCGAAGACGTTGGCGAGGACCTCGGGGATCTCGAACTGGGGGTCTTTGAAGCCGAGGAGGACGACGTTGGGGTTGTCGAAGACCATGGCGATGGCCTCGCGGGACTCGAGGTTGAGGCCGGAGCGGGTGGTGGTGGTGAGGACGTCGAGGTGGGGGATGACGAGGATCTGGCCTTGCTCGCCGTTGTAGATCTGCTCGCGCAGCTCGTTGAGGATGCCCTGCATGAGGGTGGTGGGCATCTGGGCCTGGAGGGCGGAGTGTCCGGAGCAGAGGGTGCACTTGAGGGGCGGTGACTTGCGCTTGAGGCGGTTGCGGAGGGAGCGGTAGAGGTAGAGGCTGAGCTGCTTGTCGCACTCGACGAGGACGCTGAGGCCGAGGCGTAGTTTTTCCTCGATCCAGTCGAGATCCCTGCGGTAGGTGATCTCGACGGCCTCGTCCATGCCAAGCTCGGCGGGGAGGGTTTCGATGAGCACGCGGCTGTCCGTCATGGTGATCCCGGCAGGTGGTGGAGGTGGAGGTGGAGGGTTCAGCCGAGGCGTCCTTCGATGGCTCGGGAGACGGCGTCGAGGTCGTCGATGAGGCGGGGCGCGTCGACCTCGGCCCACCAGGAGAGGAACCAGCGCTCGTGGTCTTCGCGGTCCACGGGGTGCTTTCGGGAGACGAGGGCGTGGGCGTCGCGGAGGGGGGCGGCGACGCCGTAGATTTCGGCCCAGGCGGCGCGCAGCTCGGCGCGTTCGGCGTAGCGTCTGTCTTTGAAGGTGCGGTCGAGCCAGGCGACGGCGCTGCGGGCGAGGAGGTCGGGGTCGTCGTACCTGGGTCGCGGATCGAGGTCGTCGGAGTCGGGGTCGGCGGCGCTGGCGATCTTCCGGGCGAGGTGGCGGAGGGCGAGGAGCTCCTGGGCGAGGTGCTCCAGGATGGGGGGGATGAGGTCGAGCCAGCCGGAGGCGGTGGCGGCGTGGAGCCAGTGGCGGAGGAGCGCGGCCTGGCGCTTGCGTATGGCGGTGAAGCGGGCGGGCTCGGCCTTCCAGATGGCGCCTTGCCGGGTGTGCCAGTAGGCGAGGGCGTGGGCGATCCACCAGGGGAGCCAGGGGCGTAGGGGGGAGCGCAGGATCGGGGCGAGGTCCTGGGTGGGTTTCTCGGGGGCGTTGAAGGGGGCGAAGCGCAGCGCGAGGAGGGGGTGTTTGAGGGCGAGGTCGGCGGCGGTCTGGGCGTAGAGTTCGGCGGTGCCTTTGACGCGCTCGCCGCCGAGGGCGGGGTCCAGCTCGGCCCAGAGCCCGGTGGCGAGCCAGTAGAGGAGCGCGCCGTCGCCGGAGGCGGAGGTGTCGAGGTCGAGGAGTCGGCGGGCCTCCAGCTCGGGGGTGTGGAGGGCGACGAGGGGTCCGGCGGCGCTGCGGGGTCGTCGGGCGACGAGGTTATAGAGGCCGAGGGCGAGGTCGGGTGCGGCCTCGGAGTAGCGGAGGGGGGGTGTGAAGTCCCAGAGGCGCGCGCAGCGGGGTGTGGCGGCCCAGGCCTCGTCACCGGCGAGGATGGTGCGTTCGCGCCATCCCGCGGCGTGGTAGGCGAAGGCGTAGGGGACGCCCTGGCGGAGGACGTGCTGGAGGCTCTGGACGTCGTCCTCGAACCAGAGGTCGGGCCTGCTGGTGGGGAGAGGCCAGGGCGAGGGTGCGTAGGTGCGTGAGGGGCCGTAGTGGAGGACGCGCGCGACGAGGGTGACGAGCGAGGCGCGGAGGTCGTAGGCCAGGGGATCGAGGGCGAGCATTATTCCGCGATGACGATGGTGAGGGAGTAGTCTCCGCCCTGCTTGGACTCGTGGACGGAGGTGACGGTGCCGAGGCGCTGGGCTTTGCGCTTGATGGCTTCGGCGTAGGTCTGCTGGAGGACCTCGTTGATCTCGCGGACGCGGTCGTTCTCGTTGGCTTCGAGTCGCTCGGTGAGCTGGCGTTGGAGTCGCTCCTCTTCGATCCTGGCCTCTTCGCGGGCGGCTTTTTCGCGTTGGACGAGCTGGCGTTGGGCGTCGACCTCGGCGGCGTCCTGGGAGTAGGCGCGTCCCTGGACCTCGACGTCGCGGACGACCTGGCGGGAGGCTTCGACGGTGGCCTCGACGGCGTTGTCGTCGGTGTTCCAGGTGAGCTGGACGCCATCCTGGAGGTTTTTTTTGAACTCGCGGGGGTTCTCGGCGGAGCGCTCCCAGCCGGAGGCGCCGAGGGCTCCTTCGAGGAGCTCCTGCATCTCGGCGGGTGGGACGACGGCGTCCAGCTCGATCTTGTGCTGGGCTTTGTCGTTGGCCTTGATGGTGGTGGAGACGGAGGAGGCCAGCTTGACCCAGTATGCTCGGCTCATGGCGTATCCCTTGTTGGCTCTGCGTCGCTCGCGCCGCGCCGCCCCATGCTGCGCCTGCGTCCGCGCATCCTAGCGGATCTACAGCTCGGGCGCCACCACTCGCGCGACGCCGAGGAGGAGGGGTTGATCGAGGGCGCGCCGGGTGGCCTCTCGGGCTTGCTGGAAGGCGATGGGTCCGAGGTGGAGCTTGAAGGGGCCGAGGCGCGTGATGCGTTCGATGACCAGCGCCGTGAGCCCGGGCCGGTCGGGGATCGCCATGGAGGCGGAGCCGACGCGGCGCCAGGGTGAGCGCGACGCGAGGTGGTGGTAGAGCACGCGGTGCGTCGCGCGCATTCCCGCGACGCCGGGCCGATCGGAGACGCCGCCATCGACGAAGCGTCGGCTGTTGAGGGTGACGGGCTGGAAGAGGCCGGGGACGGCGCAGGAGGCGACGACAGCGGGGACGAGGGGGCCTGCGGCGATGATCTCGGTGCGCCAGGGCTGGAGGGCGTGGACGGAGAGGGCGAGGGGGGCGCGGCAGCGCTGAAAGTCGTGGACGCGGAGGGCCTTGTGGAGCCGGTCCGCGAAGCGCTGACCGCGGAGGAGGCCGAGGCCGGGCGCCGGGTCCCAGAACTCTTCGCGGCGGAGGGAGGCCAGCTCTTCACCGATGTCTTCGCCGGAGCGTCCGGAGGCCCAGAGGGCGGCGGTGAGGGCGCCAGCGGAGGAGCCGGAGAGGGCGACGGGGCGCATGAGGCCGGCGTCCTCCAGGGCGGCGACCATGCCCGCATGAGCAAAAAATCCAAAGAATCCCGAGGACATAGCAAGGCCCCACGGGCCTTGCTCCAGCCACTCTCCGAGGGTGGGTGCTGACATGCGGCTCCGGCGGTGGTGGGGGGCGCGGCGCCCCCAGGTGGAGGGAGCGTAGCATAGGCGCGGCGGAGGAGGTAGGATGGGGTGCCTCGGCTGACCCCCCCGGGGCCGTACCCCCCCGGCAAAGCCTGGGCGAACGGCCCCGGCCCCCCCGTGACGGCTCATACTTCTACAGAACGTGGCGAGTTGTTTGTGGTATCCTGCCTCAAGGGAGGCTGGCTACCTAAAACCCTCTTTGCGACGAAGCTGTCGTTCTAACCATCTTGAACACCTCATCAAACTGCATC
>CAUJGC010000380.1 GCA_963169075.1 Myxococcota bacterium | reverse complement strand
GGGCGCCCAACTAAATAAAAAAAACATAATATTTAAATATTTTTTTTTTTGGGTGGGGGGGGCGCCGCGGGGGCGGGGGGGCGCCCCCCCCCCGCACCCCCATGGATCTTTCGGAGGTGTTATGGTGCGCCCCTTTACGCGGAGCCAGCGCCGCTATGTGCTGGAGACGCCGATCTTCCGGGTGAGGCAGGACACGGCCACCCACCCGGAGAGCGGCCACACAGGCGACTATGTGGTGCTGGAGAGCCCGGACTGGGTGAACGTGGTGGCGATCACCGCCGAAGGCGAGGTGATCCTGGTGCGGCAGTGGCGCCACGGGACGCGCTCGGTGGAGGTGGAGATCCCGGCGGGGCTGGTGGAGCCGGGAGAGGACCCGCTGGTGACCGCCGCCCGGGAGCTTCAGGAGGAGACGGGCTATGTGCCCGCCGCCGTCCGGCTGCTGGGGCAGGTGGCGCCCAACGCCGCCTTCCAGGACAACACCTGCTACACCGTCCTGGCGACGGGGTGCCGCCGCCTGGCGGAGACCGCCTTCGATCCAGGCGAGGACATCGAGGTGGAGGTGGTGAGCGTGGCGCGGCTCTGGGAGCTGCTGGACGCCGGGACGCTCCGCAACGGGATGGTGCTCTGCGGGCTCCTCTGGTGGCTGCGGCAGGGGTCGCCTACGGACATCCCCTGAGGCCCTCGATCCAGGCGCTCACGGCCTCCAGGCCGGCTTCATCGACGACGGAGGAGCCCAGCGGGGGCATCCGATGGACGTCCAGGGCGGCGACGCGAGCCGCCACGACCGAGCGCGTCGGCTCGCCCGGCGCGATGAGGCGGGCGTCGTCGATCCCCAGATCGCCGCGGCTGGGGGCGACGTCGCAGGTCCGGGTGTCGGGGAGGAGCACCTCCCAGCGGAGGTCCAGCTCCGCAGGGATCGGGTGCCCTGGCCGGTGGCAGCTGGCGCAGTTGGCGTGGAGCCAGGCGCGGGCGTGAGCCGCCGGGGTGGCCTCCTCGTGGGGGGCGGGGAGGGTGGAGGTGGCCTCGGGGAGCGGGGCGTCGAAGAGGCCCAGGGCGTCGAAGGTGGCGAGCTGATTGCCCGTTACACCCGTGTCAAGCCACTGGATCTCCCGGTTCAGCTGGCCAAGCTCCAGGCCCAGCGAGAAACCCGCCGCCGCGTTGTGGCAGGCGAAGCACTGGCCCCGGCTGGGGTAGAGCCAGGGCTGGCCGTCGATCTCGACGCGCTGCCCCGCCGCGAGCAGCTCCGCGTCGGACTGGTCCGCGCGCCACGCGTAGGTGTAGCCGCCCCAGCCGCCGTCCGCGTGGCGGACCATCAGGCGCGTCTCGATGCGGCGCCCGCCCAGGTCGAAGTTCTTGATGAGGACCGCCCCCACAGGCGCCGTCACGTCGCCGTCCGCCTCGACCGTGAGCTGGGCGCCGTCCGGGAGGGCGAGCCAGCGCTCCTTGGCCGCGCCGTCCGACCAGAAGGGCACGTTCAGCGCGTAGGGGAGCACCCCCGGCGCCGGGCGCAGCGGGTCGCCCGGGTCCACGCATCCCGTCTGGGAGAGGAGGCGCGGGAAGGTGTCCTCCCCTGGAGCCTCCGCAGGCGCCAGCCGGTAGATCGCCCCGCCCTCGCCTGTCGGGTCGAACGCCGGCAGGTACACCTCGCCGTCCTCCCCCTGGGCGAAGGTCGCCAGGAGGAAGGGCAGCGTCTCCAGGAGCTGCTCGGGCGCGTAGGCGCCGGTCTGCGGGTCCACCGTCAGCGCCCAGAGCGGCCCGCTGTAGAAGTCCGCGTAGAGGTAGCGCCCCGCCAGCCCGGGGAGCGCCGCGCCGTGGTAGACCACGCCGCCGGTCACAGAGCGCTGGCGCCCCGCGTGGGGGTACTCGGCCACCGGGTCGATGAGGCCCGCGGTGTCGCAGGTGCTCCGGCCGTAGCAGTGGGCGCCCTCGCGGGTGTCCCAGCCGTAGTTGCCGCCGCGCTCGACCCGGTTGATCTCCTCCCAGATGTTCTGGCCGACGTCCCCCAGCCAGAGGTCGCCTGTGGCCGGGTCGAAGGCGAAGCGCCAGGGGTTGCGGAAGCCCCAGGCGTAGATCTCCGGCAGGCCGCGCTGCGGCGCCCCGGCGAAGGGGTTGTCCTGTGGGATGGCGTAGGTGTCCTGTCCCACCACGTCCAGGCGCAGGAGCGCTCCCAGGAGGGTCTGGGTGTTCTGCCCGTTGCCCTCCGGATCGCCCCCCGACCCGCCGTCCCCAAGCCCGAAGTAGAGGTAGCCGTCCGGCCCAAAGGCGATGTGGCCGCCGTTGTGGTTGTTGAAAGGCTGGACCAGCTCGAAGACGATCTCCTCCGAGCCCACATCCAGCGCCGCCCCGCCGCCCTGCACCCGAAAGCGCGAGATCCGGCTCACAAAGTTCCTCGCCGTCCCCGGGGTCGTGTACGAGAGATACACCTCGCCGCTGGCCGCGAAGTCCGGGCTGAACGCCATCCCCAGGAGCCCCTTCTCCGAGGCGTCGTTGCCGACCCGGTCCCGCAGGTCCGCGTAGAGGGCCACCGTCGGGGCGTCGCTGGCGTCGAAGGTGCGGATCACCCCGTCCTTGCCCCCCACATACCACCGGCTCCCGTCCCCAGGCGCCTGGAGCAGGAAGACCGTCTGCCCGAAGCGGACCCCGCCGAACGCCTCCTCCAGCCGCACCGCCCCCGCCGCTGGCGGCCGCGCAGGCGCCGCGCAGGTCGTGTTGGCCGGGCGCGTCGCCGCTGCCGGGGTGTCGGGGATGGGCCGCGCTGCGTCGCGGTGGTCCTCCGCCTCGCCTGGGTCGGCGTCCTCATCTCCCGCGTCTGGCGCCTCGGCGTCTGCTTCGGCGTCCGCCGCTTCGACGTCGGCTGCGTCGTCGTCGGCCACATCCTCCCCGACGTCCTCGCCTTCGGCGTCCCCGGCGCCCGCGTCGAGGTCGCTGGACGCGTCGGCGCCGATGTCGCCCGTGTCGCTCGCAGGGGCGTCGTCGTCGCTCGTGTCGCTCGCAGCGTCCGGCGCGGCGGCGTCGAGGGAGGCGTCCTCGGCAGCGCCGGCGTCCGCCGGGGCGGGGGGCTTGGGTGAGGCGTCGTCGGCGCAGGCGGCGACACCCGCCGCCAAGGCGAGGAGGAGGGCCGTGAGGGCGTGGCGTGTCATGAGGTCGCGGGGGTCAGCGGGGCTTGGCCATGTCGCGGAGGATGAAGATGGCCTCCTCGACGTAGGCGTCGCGCTCCAGGTTGATCTTCCAGCCGTCCTTGCGGGCCTTGATGTCGCCTTCGCCGTCGCCGTCGCTGTCGAGCTGGAGCTTGCGGTCGGCGTTGCTCTGGGCCTCGAGGCGCTCGCGCTTGGCGATGGAGCCGTCGTAGTCCACGAGGGCGGCGCTGAGGCGGGCGGGCTGCTTCTCGATCTCGGGGGTGAGGGCGTCCAGCTGCTTCTGCTCCTGGTCGCGCTGGGCGTTCCAGACGTCGGCCTTGAGGGGCTCCAGGGTGCGATCCTTGCGGGTCTTGAGGAGGTTGGAGCGTCGGTTGACGAGCTGGAAGGCGTCGCTCTGGGCGACGCGCTGCTGGCTGGCGGCCTTGAGCTTGTCGAGGTCCCAGGTGGGGGTCCAGGGCTTGAAGTCGGCGGGCTCGGTGGAGGACCAGGGGATGGCGTTGTCGAGGTCGGACTCCAGGGCGTCGATGTGGGCCCAGGGGTCGGGGAGGATGATGTCGGGGACGACGCCG
Source organism: Myxococcota bacterium (assembly GCA_963169075.1). GTDB lineage: Bacteria > Myxococcota_A > Bradymonadia > Bradymonadales > CAUJGC01. The sequence goes on along the minus strand of CAUJGC010000380.1, from coordinate 13,698 downwards.
CGGTTCTGGGTGGAGGAGCCGGAGACGCGGAAGAACTGCTGGCGGGTCAGCTTGAGGACGCCCAGGGGGAGGACGGCCTGGTTCTCGGAGGTGGGCTCCACCATGCGGTCGAGGTTGAGGAGCTGCTGCACGGTGCCCTTGCCGTGGGTCTGGGGCGTGCCGACGATGACGGCGCGCTTGTAGTCCTGGAGGGCGCCCGCGAGGATCTCGGAGGCCGAGGCGGAGAAGGCGTCGGTGAGGACCACGACGCGGCCCTTGAAGTCCACGCGGGGGTCCTTGTCGGTGAGGACCTCCTTGCGGCCGTCGGCGGTGAGGGTCTGGACGACAGGGCCCTGATCGAAGAAGAGGCCCGACATGCGCTGGGAGTCGGAGAGGAGGCCGCCGGAGTTGCCGCGCAGGTCGATGATGACGGCGTCGGCGCCCTGCTTCTGGAAGGCCTCCAGGAGGGCGCGCACGTCGTCGGTGCAGTGGCGGTCGGGCGAGCCGTCGGGCTTGGAGCCGCCGTAGAAGGAGGGCAGGTCCACATAGCCGATCTTGCCCGGGACGCCGGGGTGCTGGAGGAGGGCGCCCTTGGCGTAGGTCTCGTCGATGCTGACGACGTCGCGGACGATGGGGATGTTGAGGACGCGCTCGTCGGATTTTTTGACGGTGAGGGTGACGCGGGTGCCCTTGGGGCCGCGGATCATGCGGACGACGTCCCGCAGGCGCATCCCCACGACATCCACGGGCTCCTCTTTGTCCTGGGCGACGGCGATGATGTGATCCCCCGCCTCCAGCTGGCCCTGCTTCCAGGAGGGGGAGCCGGGGACGATGGCGATGACCTTGATGAAGGACTCGTCCTCCTGGAGCGTGGCGCCGATGCCCTCCAGAGAGCCCGACATGGAGATGTCGAAGTTCTCCTTGCGGGCCGGGGGGAGGAAGATGGTGTGGGGGTCGTAGGCCTGGGTGACGGCGTTGAAGAGCAGCTCGGTGGCGTCGGTGGGGTCGGGCTGGTCCATGCGCTTGAAGCGGGCCTCGAAGTCGCGGGCGAGCTTGGCGCGGGCCTCCTGCTCGATGGCGTCCTCGGCGCGGGGGGCGGGGGCGGGCTCGCCGCGGGAGGCGGCGGCCTCGGCCTTGGCCTTGTCGATGTCGCGCTCGCGGGCCATGCGCTGGAGGAGCTGCAGCTCCAGGATCTGGCGCCAGCGCTCCTTCAGCTCGGCTTCATTTCTACACCAGGGGCGCTTCTCGCCGTCGGTCTCCAGGGCCTCGTCGTCCTGGAGGTTGAGGGGCTTGGCGAGGAGGTCGCTGACGGTCTTCTGTACAAACGCAAGTCGTTTGCGTTGCAGCTCGGCGCCGAGCCGGGCGAGGGCGAGGTCGCCGGCCTTGATCTCATCGTCGATGCGGTCGGCGTGGAGCTGGAGCTGGTCCACGTCGTCCTGGAGGAGGAAGGAGCGCGCGGGGTCGAGGTTCTTGACGTAGCGCGCGAAGGCGTCGCGCGAGACGGCGTCGTCGATGGGCTTGCGGCGCAGGTGCTCCTGCTCCAGGAGGCGGCTGATGGCCTGGGAGAGGAGGCGCTCGGTGCGGGCCTCGGCGGCGGGTCGAGCGGGGGCGCCGTCGGGGACGGCGGCGCGCTGGGCTGCGGTGGCGGTGTCATCGCCGGTGATGGGCGGCGCGGTCGGCGCGGCCTTGCAGGCGGCGAGGAGGAGGGCTGCGGCGTGGGCGACGCGTCGTGGGGTGCGGGGCACGTTTCACCTCGGAGGGGTCGTGGGTGGAGCGGTCAGCCAAGGCGCCCGCGGAGCGACGCCAGGCGATCTGGAGGAGGCAACGCCTGGGCGGAGACGCCTATTCACACGCGTCGTGGAAGGTGCCGATGGCGAGGGCGGCGCGGACGGGCTGGAAGACGGGCCAGTCGTGGTTGAGGCCAGGGAGGCGCTTGATGGTGAGGCGCTCGAAGGTCTTGTGGAGCTGTCGCTGGACGAAGGGGCTGAGGTGGAAGAGCTCGTCGTCCTCGCCGTAGACCATCAGCGCGGGCTGAGGGATGTGGAGGTCGGCGTAGTCGAGGCGCGAGATGTCCTGGATGATGCGTGTGGTGGTGCGGAGATCGCGGAGGCCGTGGTAGACGAAGGAGGGGTGGAAGAGGTTGGCGAACCAGACGGCCTTGAGGCCCTCGCGGCCGATGGTCTCCCGGGCGCCCTTGCGGAGCGAGCGTCGGAGGAGGCCGCTGGGTCCGAAGGCGATGGGGAGGGCGGGGTTGAGGCCGACGAGCCAGCGGACGAGGTGGGGCGTGGCGGCGGCGAGGGAGAAGGAGACGGCGCCGCCGAGGGAGTGGCCGACGACGCCCAGCTCGTCGAGGTGGAGGCGGGCGCAGAACTCGGAGACGAGGTAGGAGAAGTCTTCGACGCCGCCGGGCTGTCCTCGGAAGCGGTTGGCGCGGAGGAGGTCGGGGGCGAAGATCTCGAAGCGCGCGCCGAGGGCGTCGAAGAGGGGCTTGTAGTGCTGTAGCGCGACGCCGAAGCCCTGGAGGAAGAGGAGGGGGTGCCCCTGGCCGACGCGGAGGTAGGGGATGGTGGCGTTGCCTAAGGCGAGGGTCTCGAGGGCAGGGCGTGGCATGGCGTGCTCACCGGACCTGGGGAGGTGGGAGGGGGGCGGCGCTGCCGCCGCCGTCACCCGCTACTATGCCGCTCCTGGAGGGTGGAGCGCAAGGTGGGGGGCTCAATCTGCGATGGCGGTGGTGCGGACGCGGCCCGTGAGGGTCAGCTCGATGCGCTGCTCCAGGTCGAGGAGGGAGAGGTCCTGGGGCGGCGTGGCGGGGTGGTGTCCGACGACGCGGCTGGCGAGGGAGAGGAGGAGGAGGTCGTCGAGGACGCCGATGCCGGGGAGGACGTCAGGGAGGAGATCCCAGCGCGCGATGTAGTAGCGGAGGGCGACGCGCGCCCAGCGTCGCTGGGCGGGGGTGAGGCCAGGGTCGTCGAGGCGTTGGAGGAGGCTCCAGGCGAGGTGTGCTGCGGCGCGGTGGAGTCGTGTGGGCTTGACGTGCATGGGGGGGGCTCCGTGTCAGGGGAGGGCGTCGAGGCCGCCCCAGAAGATCCACTGGGCGATCCAGGCGAAGTAGAGGGCGGCGGAGGGTCCGCTCCAGAGGGCGTCCTGGGCGCCGGCGCCGCCGAAGGAGAGGGAGTCGAAGCGCCCGATGAGGCGGTCGTGGTCGATGGCGACGCGGGCGACGTCCATAAAGGCGAGGCTGGCGAACTGGGAGGTGAAGGCGCAGAGCATGAGGTGTCGGAGGCTGAGATCGTCGAGGAGGGTGTGGGCGATGACGGCGAGGAGGGCGCCGATCCAGAGGGAGATGGCGGGCAGCTCGACGCCCTTCTCTCCGACGCGGCTCAAGGCGAGGTAGGCGACGCCGAGGGCGAGCGCAGGGAGGGCGAGGGTCCAGGTCCAGGGGGGCGGGTCTGCGGTGAAGCGCCACGCGATGAGGCCGACCGGGGTGAGGACGCCGAGGGCGTTGACGGCGAGGCGGGTTTGGCGTCCCAGGCTGAAGAGGGGGACGTTGATGGCGCCGAGGAGGGGGAGGAGGAGGATGAGGCCGCCGATCCCCCAGGCCAGGCTCCACGACTCCATGTGGAGGAAGTAGAGCCAGGCGGGCGCGCCGACGAAGTAGAGGAAGGCGCCGAGGAGGGCGAAGAGGAGGGCGATGAGCCCGAACTTGAGGACGTCTCCCATGGGGCCTCTCGGTGGGTCGGTGTCGAGGGCGTCGGTGGTCAAGGGGGAGGATAGCGCGCCTTGTGCGTCGCTGCAACGGCCTTGCAGGCTAGATGAGAATGGACTATCACGCTGCGCCGGTGGGGGGAGGAGTGCGCGCGGCGCCTGCGGAGCGACAGGTGGATCTACACGACGGTATTTTTCATGGTTGGCTTGGGGTGCTGGCGTCGGTGGTGGCGCTGGCGTTGGGGCCGCTCCTCTGGCGTGTGACGCAGCGCCAGCGGGGGCTGGCGTCTGCGATGGACGGCTTTGTGCTGACGTCGGTGGGCGGGCTCTGCTTGCTGGTGTTGTTGCCGGAGCTGGTGGAGGCGGGCGGTGGGTGGGCGCTGCTGGCCGCGGCGCTTGGGGTGGCGTTTCCGGTGGTGGTGGAGCGTCTTGGGCAGCGGGTTCAGGCGCGGGTGCGCCCCTGGCTGGCGCTGCTGGTCTTTGTGGGGTTGATGCTCCACGCGGTGATGGACGGGGTGGCGCTGGGGACGCACAGCGATCACGAGGGGACGGAGCTGGCGCTTTTGCTGGGTGTGGGGCTGCACCGGCTGCCTGTGGGGCTGGGGCTCTGGGTGGCCGTGCGTCCGACGCTGGGGCGAGCGGCGGGGTGGGGCGTGCTGGGGGCGGTGGGGTTGGCGACGCTGGGCGGGGCTTTGCTGGGGGGCGGGCAGGAGGTGGGAGAGCACCTGGGTATGGTGCTCTTTCAGGGCTTCATTGTAGGTTCTCTGCTGCATGTGCTGGTTCACCCGCAGCGGACGGAGGCGCCTGCGGCGCCCGTCCCCGCGCCTGAGGCGGACGCCTGCTGCGCTCATGACCACGGGCACGGGCACGGGCACGCGCATCCGCACGCGCACCACGGGGAGGCGTGCAGCCACGAGCACGGCCCGCGCTGGGATCTGGCGCAGTCGGCGGGGGCGCTGGTGGGTGTGGGGGTGACGGCGCTGGTGTTCCTGCAGGGCGGCCACGATCACGCGGGGCACGGCGAGCATGACGAGCACGCGATGGAGGGGATCGTGGGGTTGGGGGCGGCCTATGGAGAGCGGCTCCTGGCGCTGGCGTTGGAGGTGGCGCCGTCGTTGGCGGTGGGCTACCTGCTGGCTGGGGCTGCGCAGCTGCTGCCGCAGGCGTCGCTGCGCTGGCTGCGGGGCGGCGGCGGGCTGGGGCAGGCGATCAAGGGGACGCTGCTGGGGATCCCGCTGCCGATCTGCTCGTGCGGCGTGGTGCCGATCTACCGGAGCCTGGTGACCGAGCGCGGGGTGCCGGCGGCGGCGGCGATGGCGTTCCTGGTGGCGACGCCGGAGCTTGGGCTGGAGTCGGTGCTCCTCTCGCTGCCGCTCCTGGGGTTTGAGCTGACGGCGGCGCGGCTGGGGGCGGCGGTGATCGCGGCGGTGATCGTGGGGTTGGTGGTGGGTCGTCGGGTGCGCCGCCCGCTGGCTGTGGACGCGGTGACCGAGGCGGAGCCGCGCCGCCTGCCCTGGTCGTCTCGGCTCCGGGAGGCTGCGCGCTTCGGGCTGGCGGAGGTGGTGGACGACACGGCGCCGTGGATCGTGCTGGGGCTCCTGGTGGCGGCGGCCTTTGAGCCGGGGCAGTGGGGCGCGGCGCTGGCGTCGCTGCCCTTCGGGCTGGACGTGGTGCTCTGCGCGGCGCTTGGGCTGCCGCTCTACGTCTGCGCGTCGGGGGCGACGCCGCTTGCGGCGGCGCTGATCTTCGCGGGGGTGAGCCCGGGCGGCGCGCTGGCGTTCCTGCTGGCGGGTCCGGCGACCAACATCGCGACCTGGGGTGTCCTCTCGCGGCTGCACGGTCGGGGGGTGGCGTTGGCGTTCGCGGCGGCGATGGGTGTGGTGGCGGTGGCGCTGGGGGTGGGGGTGAACCTGCTGGGGGTCGCGCCGCTGGAGCTGGCGCCTCAGGCGGAGGCGGTGGGCGTGGTGGGGTGGGTGGGGTTGGCGGTGGCGGGTGTGCTCCTGGCGGCGTCGGTGGTGCGGCTGGGGCCGGTGCGCTTTGTGGGGAGCGTGCTGCACTTCGGGGTGCCCCACGCGCACGATCACTCGCTGGAGCCGGTGCAGGCGGCGGCGCCGTCGGCGCCGTCGCGGCGCCCGCTGGTGCTTCGCCCGGCCGCGCCTCGGGGGCCGGTGGTGCGCCTTGGGGGGGCGTCGGCGTCGCCAGGCAAGCGGGAGGTGGAGCGGTGAGCGTGCGCCGGACCGATCAGCGCGCGGCGATCCGCCGCGCGGTCAGCGCGGCGCAGCGTCCGCTCAGCGTGCAGGAGATCTTTGAGGCGGCGCAGGCGGAGGTGCCCGGTCTTGGGCTGGCGACGGTGTATCGCAACCTCAAGCGCCTGACAGAAGAAGGATTTCTGCGTACAGTGCAGGTTCCCGGCGAGGCGGGCCGCTACGAGCTGGCCGGTCTCTGCCATCATCATCATTTTCTTTGTGACGTGTGTGGTAGGATGTTTGATATCCCATCTTGCATGGGAGGTCTTGAGCGCATGGTGCCCGCGGGCTTCCTGCTGCGCCGCCACGAGGTCCTGCTCTATGGACGCTGCGACGGGTGCGCTGCGCAGCCGGAGGGGGCTTGCGTCGGGGCGTCGGGCTTGTTAGGAAGTGAGTCGTGAACCTGGCACGCTGCGCTGACGGGGAGTTTCATGACCTTGCACCCGCTCGCGGGGAAGCCCGCGCCTGAGTCCCTCCGCCTGGATCTCCCGGGGCTCATCGCCTCCTTCTATACGGATGCCCCCGATCCCGACGCTCCCGAGGAGCTGGTGGCCTTCGGGACCTCCGGGCACCGTGGCTCCTCGCTGCGGCGCACCTTCAACGAGGCCCACATCGTCGCGATCACGGCGGCGCTCATCGAGGTGCGGCGCGGGGTGGCGACGGGGCCGCTCTTCGTGGGGGCGGACACCCACGCCCTCTCGACGCCGGCGCTTCGGGCGGCGCTGGAGGTGCTGTCGGCGCGGGGCGTGGAGGTGATCCTGCATGACGACCTGGGTCCGGTGCCGACGCCGGTCATCTCGCGGGCGGTCCTCCGCTACAACCGGGGGCGGACCGAGGGGTTGGCGGACGGGCTCATCATCACGCCCTCCCACAACCCGCCGGCGGACGGGGGCATCAAGTACAACCCGCCCCATGGCGGCCCGGCGGACAGCGACCTCACCGGCCCGATCCAGGCGCGGGCCAACGCGCTCCTGCGCTCGTGGCGGGCGATCCCGCGGCTGCCGTGGCGTCAGGCGCTGGCGGCGTCGACGACCCACCGCCAGGAGCTGCTGGACCCCTACATCGAGGAGCTGTCCCGGGCGGTGGATCTGGAGTCGATCGCGGGCTCGGGGCTGCGGCTGGGCGCCGCGCCGCTGGGCGGCGCCAGCGTCCACCTCTGGGAGCGGGTGGCGACGCGCTACCGCCTCAACCTGGAGGTGGTGAACCCGGCGCTGGACCCGGCCTTCCTCTTCATGTGCGTGGATCATGACGGGCAGCTCCGGATGGACTGCTCATCGCCTTGGGCGATGGCGTCGCTGGTGGCGCTGCGGGAGCGCTTTGATGTGGCCTTCGGCAACGATCCCGACGCGGATCGGCACGGGATCGTGACGCCGGAGGGGGGGCTCCTCAACCCCAACCACTTCCTGGCGGCGGCGGCGGACTACCTCCTCCAGCACCGGCCGGGCTGGCCTGCGGGGGCGGGGCTGGGCAAGACGGTGGTCACCAGCGCGATGCTGGATCGGGTGGCGGCCTCTCACGGGCTGCCGGTGGTCGAGGTGCCGGTGGGGTTCAAGCACTTCGTGCAGCCGCTCCTGCGGGGGCAGATCGCCTTCGCGGGGGAGGAGAGCGCGGGCGCCTCCTTCCTGGCGCGTGACGGCTCGGCCTGGACCACGGACAAGGACGGGGTGCTCCTGGCGCTCCTGGCGGCGGAGATGACCGCGGTGACCGGCGAGGCGCCGAGCGCGCGCTATGCGTCGCTGGAGGCGCGGCATGGGGCGGCGGCCTATGCGCGGGTGGACGCCCCGGCGGACGCGGCGGCGCGGGCGGCGCTCAAGCGGCTGGACCCGGCGACGATCGAGGCGGACACGCTGGCGGGCGATCCGATCCTCTCGCGGATCACCCACGCTCCCGGGGATGGCGCGGCCATCGGCGGCCTCAAGGTCACGACCGCCCGCGGCTGGTTCGCCGCGCGCCCCTCCGGCACCGAGCCCATCACCAAGCTCTACGCCGAGAGCTTTGACGGCCCCGAACACCTCCGGCGCCTCCTCGACGAGGCGCAGGGCCTCATCGACGCGGCGCTCCGTCCGGGGCGCTGACCCCCTCTGCCCTCGCGAGGCCCTCCATGCGCGCCCTCGGCCTCTTCTCGACCCTCGTCGCGTCGCTCTTGATCGTCCTGCTGGCGGCGCATCAGCTCGTCAGCCAGGCGCGCTTCGCGTCGTCGCTGGATGGCCTGGAGTCCAGGCGCACCGTCTACGCCCGCTTCGAGCAGGTGGACGCCGGGCTGGAGGGGGCCTGGCCGCTGGCGCAGCTCATCGATCCAGGCGGCGTCGAGGAGGTCCAGGCGTCGGGGGAGCGCTGCGAGGGGCTCTATAAAAAATATAAAAAGACATCAAAAAAGAATAAAAAATCACACAAAAAAGCCGAGCAGCTCTACCGCCGCCGCTGCGAGGAGGCGATCTCGGCCCGCGAGGGCTTCGCCAACCACCAGGTGCCGCTCCACGCCGGGCTGCTGGGGGGGAGCCTCCTGGGGGCGCTGGGCGGCGTCCTCGTCTCGCTCCGCTGGGGGCGGAGCGGCGGGGTGCTCCTCTTCGTCGCCGGGCTCGCGCCTGCGCTGCTGACCGTCACCGGGACGGTGCTCACCGCGCCGCTCGCGCTGCTGGGGCTCGTCGCCATCGGGATCGGCTTCCGGCGCGCCGCGCTGGATGACGAGGCCGCTGAGGCCGAGGCTGCCGCCGCGGCGGCGACCCAGGCCGCCCCCGAGCCCGCGCCGCGTCCGGCGCCGCGCCCGGCGCCGCGCCCGGCGCCGCCTGCGCCTGCGCCGCCGCCGCCGCTGCTCGCCGTCGAGGCGCCTGCGCCGCTGGCGCTGCTCGAAGCGTCCTCGCCTGAGGAGCCCGCCGACGACAGCGAGGAGCTGCTGCCCTGCCCGCGCTCCATCGCCGAGAAGGAGCTCTACATGGAGCTGCACCCGTGCGTCATCTGCGATGAGGTCGGCTTCGCGCGGCAGCACCGCGTGGTCGCGCGCGGTGACGAGCTGGTGGCCGTGGAGGAGGGCGAGTGTACCTCCTGCGGCGAGCCGCGCCGCTTCGCCTTCCGGCTGCCTCCCGAGCCGCTGCCGCCGGGCAGCCTGCTGACCCAGCTCGGCGGGGCGACCCCCTCCGCGCTGCTGGACCCCGGCGAGCTGCTGGCCCTGAGCGACCGCTACGCCAGCAAGATCCACCCGCCGCCCGACCTGCTCGACGAGGCGGGGCGCCGCCGCGCCTGGGAGGATCTCCAGCGGGCCAGCGTCGCCCTGGAGGAGGTGCTCAAGTTCATCGGCCCGGCGGGTCTGGATGAGCCCCCCGATGAGGTCTTCCGCAGCGAGGAGAGCGCCCGGATGCGCGCCGAGCTGCCCGGCGTCTTTCGTCGGAGCCGCCTGGAGGCGCGCCTCAAGACCTACCAGCGGCTGGCGGACAGCTACGCCTGAGGTGCCCCCATAAAAAGGGGGTCCGGGGGCGGCTCGCCCCCGGCCGCCGGAGGCAGCCCGACTCCAGATGAAGTGTATTTATTTTTATTTTTTGTTTTGTTTTTTGTTGGGTGCCTCCGGCGGCTGGGGGTCAGTGACCCCCAGACCCCCTTTTTTGTGGGCGGGTGCGGCTCTTGCTACCTTGGCGCGGCGCGCTATGCTGGCGCCGAGCGTCTTGGGCGCTGCCTGGCTTGATCCCTTCTTGCGGAGTGTCTCTATGTCTCGTGTCCTCCAACCTGCGCGCCTCTCCCGGTGGGCTGCCGCGGTGATCGTCCTCGCGGGGATCGCCTGGAGCGCTGACGGCGCAGCGCAGAACCTGATCACCAACGGCAGCTTCGAGACGAACACAGCTTCGACCAACTTCCTCTTCGCGCCCTATCCCTCGACCGTGACGGCGTCGGGGTGGTCTGCGGTGAACTTTGACGGGGAGATCTTCAGCTTTGAGGACGTGATGGCGCCCTCGGGGCCGTTCTATGCGGATCTGCTCCAGAACCCGCGCGGGAACCCGCGGACGCCGTGGAACGAGACGTCGCATAACGCGACAGGCATCGGCTACGATCGCATCGTGCAGTTGGTCGATGTGCAGCCCAACACGACCTATACGGTGACCTTCTCGCATCGGGGGGGGAACCGCCTGGACTATGTGGGGGAGCAGACCCTCGTCCAGTTCCAGAGCATGAGCACGACGCTCTACCAGGACGCGCTGGTGGAGACGCCGGACGCCTGGAGCCCGCAGGTGCTCACCTTTCGCACCGACGCCACCACGACGCGAGCGGCGGTCCTCTTCTCGCCGTTTGGGCTGGGGCCCTCCTCGGTGCTGCTGGACGCGGTGACGCTGCGGGACGCGTCGGCGGGTTGCGGCAACGGCGTCGTGGACGACGGCGAGACGTGCGACGACGGCGGGATCTTCGGCGGAGACGGGTGCAGCGCGACGTGCCAGCTGGAGCCTGCCTGGACCTGCGGGACGCCGATCGTCAACGGCGGCTTCGAGCTGGGTCCCGGCGGGAACGACCTCACCGGGGCGCAGCTCCCCGGCTGGACCATCGAGGCGGGCAGCGTCGATCAGAGCGTCTACCCCCACACCGAGGGGCAGCGCGCCATCGACCTCACCGGCTGCCAGCCGGGGACCATCAGCCAGGTCTTCGCGACGCTGCCCGGCGAGGAGTACACGCTGCGCCTGGACTACGGCTCCAACACCTATCTGAACAACCGCTTCGCGGTGGAGCTGGTGTCGCTGCCCAGCGGCGACATCATCACCTCCCAGACCTTCTCCGCGGACCCGACGGTGGGGAACGCGCTGAACGCGGGGAGCGTGAGCTTCACGGCCACCAGCGGTCAGACCCGGCTGCGCCTCCGCACCGAGGCCAGCCAGAGCTGCGGTGGCAACTGGATCGACAACGTGCGCCTGGATCAGGTCTGCTTCACCCAGTGCGGCAACGGTGTGCTGGATGAAGGCGAGGGCTGCGACGACGGCGCGGCGAACGGCGCGACGCCGTGCGGGTGTCAGGTGGGGTGCCAGCTCACCGCCGCGGGGGCGAGCTGCCCGCAGGGCGTGTGCAACGGCGAGCCTGCGGCGCCGGCCTGCGTGGAGTGCTTGAGCGACGCCCAGTGCGGCGGTGATCGGTTGATATGTGATATCAATAACAATATATGTGTCTCATGCCTTGACGACGCGGGCTGCGACGACGGCAACGGGTGCACCGTCAACACCTGCGAGGCGGGGCGGTGCGTGTTCCCGCCGGAGCCGGCGCGGACGACGTGCGACGGGGGGATCTGCGACGGCGACCCGGGCTCGCCGGAGTGCGTGGAGTGCCTGGCCAGCGCCGACTGCGCCGACGACAACCCGTGCACGCGGGATCTCTGCTTTGATGGGAGCTGCGCGGACGTGGTCGAGTCGGCAGGGACGGCGTGCGGCGACGGCGGCGTGTGCAACGGCTCGCTGACCGAGTCGGCGTGCGTGGAGTGCCTGAGCGACGCGCAGTGCGGGGTGGATCAGCGCTGCACGCTGGCCCTCACCTGCGAGCTGCCGGACAGCGACGGCGACGGCATCCGCGATGACCTGGATCTGGACGATGACAACGACGGCATCCCGGATCAGGAGGAGCTGGGCGGGGTGGACCTCTCGGGGGACATGGACGGCGACGGCGTCTTTGACTGGCGCGACGCGGACAGCGGCTGCGCTGACGGGGACGGGGACGGCGTCTGCGACGCGCTGCCTGCGTCGGTGGACGCGGACGGCGACGGCATCCCCAACCACCTGGACCGGGACGCGGACGGCGACGGGATCACCGACACGGTGGAGGGCGGCGGGGTCGATGACGACCGCGACGGCGTGGTGGACGGGCTGGTGGATCTGAACCGCGACGGGCTCCACGATCCGCTCCAGCCGGACCCGTTGCCGCTGCCGGACACCGACGAGGACAGCGCGCCGGACTTCCTGGATCGGGACAGCGACGGCGACGGGCTCACGGACGCCCGCGAGGCGGGGGCGATGGACGTGGACGGCGACGGCGCCCCGGACGGAGCTGGCGTGGACGCCGATGGTGACGGGCTCCGCGACGACCTGGCCGGCCCCGGCGCGCTGCCGCAGCCGGACACCGACATGGACGGCGCGCCGGACTGGCGGGATCGGGACAGCGACGGCGACGGGTCGCCGGACGCGGTGGAGGCCTTTGATGTGGACGGGGACGGCGCGGCGGACCTCCCGGCGCTGGACGTGGCGCCGGAGCCGGATCACGACGGCGACAGCCTGCCGGACTGGCGTGACCCGGAGGACGACGGTGACGGCCTCACGACGCAGGAGGAGGACGTCAACAACGACGGCGATCCGCGCGACGACGACACCGACGGCGACGGGACGCCTGACTATCTGGACCTGGACGACGACGGCGACGGCGTGGACACGGCGGACGACAACTGCCCCCGGGTGGAGAACCCGGACCAGGCCGACAGCGACGGCGACGGCGTCGGAGACGCCTGCACCGACCGCGACGGCGACGGCGTCCCCGACGAGGAGGAGGAGGCGGTGGGGACCGACCCCGACGACGCCGACTCGGATGATGACGGCGTGGCGGACGGCGAGGAGCCGCGCTGGGATGAGGACAGCGACGGGGACGGGCTGATCAACGCGCTGGATCCGGACAGCGACAACGACGGCATCCTGGACGGCACCGAGCTGGGCGTCACCGAGGCCACGCGCCCGGCCGACACCGACCTCTCGGCGGGGCACTTCCGCCCCGACGCGGACCCGACGACGACCACCGACCCGCTGGACGCGGACACGGACGCCGGCGGCGTGGACGACGGCGCGGAGGATCCTGATCACAACGGCCGGGTGGACGAGGGCGAGCTGGACCCCAACGCCAGCGCTGACGACGCGGCCCCTGCGGACAGCGACGGCGACGGCCTGAGCGACGCCGAGGAGGCGGCGGCGGGCACCGATCCCGCCGACGCGGACAGCGATGACGACGGCGTGCTGGACGGCGCGGAGGACAACTGGAGCGACGACACCGACGGTGACGGGCTGATCAACGCGCTGGACAGCGACAGCGACGACGACGGCCTCTTTGACGGCACCGAGCGGGGGGTGACGACGCCGAGCGCCGACACCGACGTGACGGCGGGCGCCTTCATCCCGGACGCGGACCCGACGACGACGACCTTCATGGTGGTGGGGGACACGGATCGCGGCGGCATCCTGGACGGCGTGGAGGACTTCAACCGCGACGGTCGGGTGGACGCGGGCGAGCTGGACCCGCGGGTCGGAGAGGACGACGTGGCCGGCGGCCCGTGCTCGGCGGGCCTTGGGGCGTGCCGGGCCGAGGGGACGCTGGTGGACGTGGGCGGCGTGATCCGCTGCGACGCGACCCCCGGCGCGCCAGGCGAGGAGGTGTGCGACACGCTGGACAACGACTGCGACGGCGTGGCCGACGAAGGCGAGGTCTGCGAGGAGCCTGCGGATCGGGACGGCGACGGGGTGACGGATGAGGCGGACAGCTGCCCCGACGTCGCCAACCCCGGCCAGGAGGACGCGGACGGCGACGGCGTGGGCGACGCCTGCGACGCGGCGCCTGCGGAGGACACCATCACCTACACGGTGGAGGGGAGCACCTTGAGCTGTGCGACCGGCCCTGGTCGCTCGACCGGGATCGTCGGGCTGCTGCTGGGGCTCCTGGCCTTCCTGGGCCTGCGCCGCCGGTAGGACGGGGGTCTGGGGGCGGCTCGCCCCCAGCCGCCCGGGGGCCCCCCAAGAAAAAAAACAAAAAAAAGAAACAAAGATATTTGTGT
>CAUJGC010000379.1 GCA_963169075.1 Myxococcota bacterium | reverse complement strand
CGACGACATCGATCCGACCTTCGCCGCCGCCCTCCGCGACGCCCACGCCGCAGGCGTCGAGGTCCACGCCGCGCGCTTCACCTTCGACATCGGCGGCGCGGGGGAGCCGACGCCGCTGCCTGTGGCGCTGGAGCCCTTGCGCGCGCCACCCCCGACGCCTACACTGAACGATGCGCCTGCGTAGCCGACGCGGCCCCCATCCTTCACGTGAGCGAGATGCCTGCACAACGCCCCTGCCGCCCCATCGCCCTCCTCCTCTTCGCCGCGCTCCTCTTGACCGCCGCCCCGGCGCGCGCGGAGTGGTTCAAGGGCAACACCCACTGCCACACCGAGTTCAGCCCCGACTCCGACTCCCCCATCGAGTCGCTCATGGGCTGGTACAAGGCCAACGGCTACAGCTTCGTGGTCCTCACCGACCACAACGCCTACCAGCCCGCCGAGGCCCTCCGCGCGCTGGAGGGCTTCGACGAGGGCCAGGGCCGGGTCGCCCCGCTGGTGGACGACACCTTCCTCTTGATCCCAGGCGAGGAGCTGACCACCAGCGCCCACCACGTCAACGGCCTCGATCTGCCCGCCTACACCCCGCCGGGCGCCACCATCGCCCAGAGCGTCGAGGCCATCTGGGCCGAGGGCGGCCTCCCCCAGCTCAACCACCCCGAGTGGAGCTTCCTCTCCGGCCAGGACGTCGTCGAGGCCCTGGCGGACCTCGACGGCACCCTCTTCATGGAGGTCTACAACGCCCACCCCAGCGTCGTGGACCGCAGCGGCCTCTCCTCCGCCGACATCTGGGACGCCGCGCTCTCGGCGGGGCAGCCCGTCTGGGCGGTCGCCACAGACGACGCCCACACCCTGGCCGGGGGCCACACGCCGCCGGGCGGCGGCTTCATCTACGTCGAGGCCGACGTCCTCACCCCCGAGGCCATCCTCGACGCGATGAGCCGGGGCCGCCTCTACGCCTCCACCGGGGCGACCCTCGCGGACTTCTCGTGGACCCGCGCCGCCTACGCGGTGGACGCGCCCGGCGCCACGGAGATCGTCTTCATCGGGCGCTTCGGGGAGGTCCTGGAGCGCGTCCAGGGCGACCTCGCCACCTACACCTTCCGCGGCGACGAGCTCTACGTCCGCGCCGAGCTCCGCTCGCCTGCGGGCTACGCCTGGACCCAGCCCGTCTTCGTCGGCGCGCTCCCGCCGGGCACGCCGCCTCGGGCCGTCCTCCGCGCGAACCCCTCGCGGGGCGGCGAGGCGCCGCTTCGGGTCACCTTCGACGGGTCGGCCTCCTCGGATCTGGACGGCCCCGTCGTGAGCTGGCGCTGGGACTTCGGTGACGGCGCGGAGGGCCAAGGCGAGGTGATCGCCCACACCTACACCACCCCCGGGCGCTACACCGTCGCCCTCACCGTCCTCGACGAGGACGGCGAGGCCGGACGCGCCACGCTGGACCTCGAGGTCTGGGCGCCAGGCGAGGGGCCGCCGCCCGACGACGCCGGGGTGATCATCCGCCCGGAGGAGGACGCGGAGGACGGCCCCACGATCCGCGTGGACGCAGGCCCCGGCGAGCCCGACGCCGCGCCCGACACCCCCGACGCCGCTGAAGCCCCCGAAGACGCCGCCGCCCCCCCAGGCCCCGCGACGCGGCGCCACGAGGACGATGGCTGCGCCGCCGCGCAGGGCGCCCCAGGCGCCCCGCTCCTCCCCACCCTCCTCCTCGGCGCCGCGCTCCTCGCAGCGCGCCTCGCGCGGCGCCGCACTTGAGGGCTTGCCAAGCCGATTGACGAAACTTATATCATGAATCGGGAGTCGCACCCGCGCCAGGTCGCCACACCGAGGTCATGATGTCCACACAACACGCCGCAGCCCCCCCCCACAAAGCAACCCCCACCCCCCAGGGATGGCTCCAGGGAGCCTTCGAGGTCGATCTCCACGCCTCGCGCCTCTACATCATCAGCAAGCACGCCCGGCGGGACGCCCACCCCGCCAAGGCCCACATCAACGCCCTCTACCCCGCCACCCAGGGGCGCTTCCTCGCCGCCACCTCCTGGGGCCTCCTCTCCAGCGAGGATCAGGGACGCTCCTGGACACCCTGCGCCGGAGATGCCCTCGCCCTCGACCCCCTCGTCGTGCTCCACACGCCCCGGCAGCTCCTCGCCTTCAGCCCCTCGGGGCTCCACGCCTCCCAGGACGCCGGGCGCTCCTGGGAGCCCCTCTCCCGCTCACGACACGACGCCCCCCCCTGGGCCCGCGCCGAAGACGCCGCCATCCAGGACGAGCACCTCGCCTTCATCGCGGGCGGCGACCTCTGGTGGGCCGACCTCGCCAGGCCGCACCTCCCCAAGCACATCGCCTGGACACGAAAGCCCTACATCACCTCCATTCTCCCCCTCCCGCGCGGCTTCCTCCTCGGCACGCGCTCCGGGGCCCTCCTCCACGTCCCCGCCCCCGATGACGTCCAGGCCGTCGGACAGCTCCCCGGCCCCGTCGAGGCCCTCGCCTCCTGGCGCGGGCACACCCTCGCCCTCACCCGCGGCTGCCTCTGGACGCTCCACCCCCACCGCGACCCCGCCCTCCTCCCCACGCCCTGGCTCGGACACCAGGCCCGCCTCCTCGTCGCGCGGGACACCGCCCTCCTCTACAACCACCAGGACGCCTGGATCGGAGACGACGCCAACTGGTGGCGCGTCGAAGGCTTCCCCCACAAGACCTCACACGTCGCACTCCAGGCCGGCACCCTCCTCACCACCGACCAGAAACACATCCACACCCTCCAGCTCGCTGACCTCCTCCGATGCGGCACCCTCCACCGCGCAACGCACCCCTGAGGTAGACAGAGACGAACGGGTGGTGTAGCTCTCAGAGGCCCCCTGGGCCTCGCACTCCCTGATGGCCTACGCCAACACGCGCTGCACCACCCGTCGAGCCCTCATGACCCAGCCTCCTGAAGCCGCACCCGCCCCCCGGAAGTCCGACCTCATCCCGCGCCTCATCACCGCGCTCGTCGGCATCCCCATCCTCCTCGCCATCCTCTTCCTCGCCCCCTCCTGGGCCTTCGCCGCCGTCGTCGCCTTCGCCGTCGCCGCCTCCGCCTGGGAGTACGTCTCCATCACCTCCGCGCCACAGCCCGCCCGCGGACCCCAGGTCGTCGTCACCGCACTCGCCGTCGCCACCTCTGCCGTCATGCTCCTCACCTCCTCCCCGGAGCAGGGCATCGACGGCACGATCCTCGCCCTCACCCTCGCGGGCGCCACCGTCCTCATCTTCTGGACCTACCTCGCCACCTTCAAAGACGTCACACGCGTCTCCGGACACATCGGCGCGGGCGCCACCAGCCTCGTCTACTGCGCCGTCATGCCCACCTTCCTCGCCCTCCTCCACCGCGACGCAGGCGACGACGGACCCTGGTGGGTCATCCTCTCCTTCGCCATCGTCTGGGGCTCCGACACCGGCGCCTACTTCGCCGGACGCGCCTTCGGGAAGCACAAGCTCGCCCCGCGTGTTAGCCCCAAGAAGACCGTCGAAGGCGCCGTCGGCGGCCTCATCGCCTCCATCGTCGCCGTCGTCGTCTTCAAGTTCACCGCCCTCCCCAACCTCCAGCTCTGGCACATCTTCGCCCTCGCCATCCCCGCCAACATCCTCGGACAGAGCGGCGACCTGGCCGAGTCCGTCATCAAGCGCGCACACGACGTCAAGGACAGCGGCACCATCATCTACGGACACGGCGGCATGCTCGACCGCATCGACGCCGTCATCTTCGCCGTGCCCTGGATCTACGCCTTCTTCCGCTTCCTCTACTGACCCGATCCCGAAGGCCACACCATGCAGGTCGTCTACTTCCTCATCCTCATCGGCGTGCTGATCTTCATCCACGAGTTCGGGCACTTCTTCTTCGCCAAGCTCTTCAAGGTCCGCGTCGAACGCTTCGCCATGGGCATGGGGCCCGTCATCCCCTTCCTCCACTTCAAGCGCGGCGAGACCGAGTACACCGTCTGCCTCTTCCCCATCGGCGGCTACGTCAAGATGTGGGGCATGCAGCCCGAAGAGCTCTACACCGAGAGCGGCGAGCGACTCCCCGACAGCCTCACCCAGCACGCCTTCGTCCGCAAACCCCTCTGGCAGCGCGCCATCATCGTCCTGGCCGGGCCAGCCATGAACCTGATCTTCCCCGTCTTTGTCTACTTCTTCTTCGCCCTCGGCGTCTCCAGCCTCCCCCCCGCCACCATCGGGCAGGTCCTCCCCGAAGGCGCCGCCGCCACCGCCCAGCCCATCACCCAGGGCATCCCCCAGGGCCTCAAGCCCGGCGACACCATCACCGCCATCGACGGCGACCCCATCACCTACTTCTCCCAGATCACCGACCACGTCCGCGACGCCGCCGGAGAGCCCCTCCGCGTCGAGGTCAACCGCGACGGACAAGCCCTCGCCTTCACCATCACCCCCCACGCGCGCACCCGACGCGACGCCCTCGGCGTCATGAAGGAAGAGTTCGGCTTCATGGGCATCGGCGCTGGCTCCTTCGGACCCGTCATCGGCGTCTCCGATCCCCAATCCCCCGCCGCCCAGGCCGGCCTCCGCTCCCAGGACCGCGTCGTCTCCATCAACGGGCGCCCCACCCGCTCCTACTTCGACATCGAAGCCGCCATCGCCCACTCCGACGGCAAGCCCCTCACCTTCGCCGTCGCCAGGCCCCAGCCCGTCGACTTCCTCACCGGCGGCATGGAGATCGGCGCACCCCTCCGCCTCACCGCCCAGCCCCTGCCCGCCGAGGGCGGCGGCTGGACCCTCGGCCTCCGCTCCGGAGCCCTCTTCGTCGCCGCCGTCGATCCCCAATCACCCGCCGCCGAGGCCGGCATCCTCCCCGGTGACCACATCCTCGGCCTCGAAGGGCGTGACTACGACATCGGCGCCACCCTCCAGGAGGACATCCAGCAGGCCTTCTGGAAGGAGATGGCCGCCCAACCCGACACCCCCAAGACCGACCTCCGCGTCCCCTTCAAGCTCCGCGTCGAGCGCGCAGGCGAGGTCCGCACCGTCGAGTTCCTCCCCCGCATCCGCATGATCAAGGGCCCCTTCAACGAGCCCGCACCCGAGCTCTGGATCGGCTTCCACACACCCCGCGCCGTCCACTTCCCCGACAACCTCCCCGTCCCCTTCGGCACCCGACTCCAGATGGCCGTCAAGCAGGGCCCCCAGGAGGCCTGGCGACGCATGCGCATGATGGTCCTCGGCATCGTCTCCCTCTTCCAGGGCAAGGTCTCCACCGACACCATCGGCGGACCCATCATGATCTTCGACCTCGCCAACCGCGCCGGTAAAGCAGGCTGGGAGCCCTTCATCGACATGATGGCCCTCATCTCCATCAACCTCGGCCTCGTCAACCTCCTCCCCATCCCCGTCCTCGACGGCGGGCACCTCATGCTCTTCACCCTCGAAGCCATCAAGCGCCGCGAGCTCAACCAGCGCACCCGACAGATCGCCTACTACGTCGGCCTCGGCCTCATCGTCCTCCTCATGCTCCTCGCCTTCAAGAACGACATCACCCGCTACTGGCAGGACTTCGCGGACTGGTTCAACGCGTGAGCGCCCCCATGACCCCCTGGAAACACATCCTCGCCGTAGACACCTCCTCGCTCACCCAGAGCGTCGCCGTCCTCGGCCCCCAGGGCCTCCTCGCCCAGCGCGACTCCCGGCCTGGCGCCGGACACGCCAGCCTCCTCCTCGCCTCCATCCACGACGCGCTCCGCGAGGCCCACCTCACCCTCCACGACCTCGACCTCCTCGTCGTCGGCGCCGGACCCGGCTCCTTCACCGGGCTCCGCGTCGGACTCGCCGCCCTCAAGACCCTCGCCTGGGCCCGACACAAGCCCCTCGTCACCGCCTCCAGCCTCGAAGCGCTCGCCGCAGACCTCCACGAGCCCGGACTCACCGTCCCCCTCTTCGACGCCCGCAAAGGACAGCTCTACGCGGCCCTCTACCAGCG
Organism: Myxococcota bacterium; assembly: GCA_963169075.1. GTDB lineage: Bacteria > Myxococcota_A > Bradymonadia > Bradymonadales > CAUJGC01. Next base: position 557 of record CAUJGC010000379.1, on the reverse strand, counting down.
CCACGACGACCCCGACGCACCCCTCACCCCCCTCCTCCACGACGCCGCCTTCGATCCGCCCGACCTCCTCCGCGCCCTCGCCCAACACGCCCACGGACAGCCCCTCCGACTCCTCGGGGAAGGCGTCAAGAAATACGGCGCCTCCCTCCAGCGCGACCTCCTCGCCCTCGGCGTCCACGCCTCCCTCCACGGCGAGCGCGCCGTCCCCGCCCTCCACCTCGCCACCATCGCCCGCCGCGACACCTCCCCTGACCGCCTCCCCAACCTCCACACCCTCGAACCCAACTACCAACGCCTCTCCGAAGCCGAAGACCGCTTCGGCCCCTCCAACGCCTCCTCCATACTCCGCTGACCCCCCCGGCTGCGTAACCGCCGACATCGCTTCGCTCATCGGCGGAACGCAGCCGGTCCCCCCCGGGGCGGGGGGGCACCCACCAGCCGGGCGCCGCGGGCGCGCCGGGTGGGGAGGGGGGCCGCCCCCCCCCCCCGCGCCCCCCGCGGACCGCGCGGGCCGCCCACGCCCCGCCCGAGGCCGGCTTCGCCCAGCGGCGCGGCGC
>CAUJGC010000378.1 GCA_963169075.1 Myxococcota bacterium | reverse complement strand
GGGGGGGGGGCGGGGGGGGGGGGGGGGGGGGGGGGGCCGGGGGCGGGGGGGGCGGGGGGGGGGGGGGGGGGGGGGGGGGGGGGGGGGGCGGCGTGGGTGAGGAGGGCGTGGAGGGCGGCCTCGTGCCAGGGGGCCTGGAGGGCGGCCTGGGCGGCCTGGGCGAGGAGGGGGATGGGGTCGTCGTGGCGCGCGGCGAGGGTGAGGGCGAGGGCGGCGACGGCGGGGAGATCGCGGGCGTGCTCGGCGCGTCGGAGGGCGTCGAGGAGGGGTGCGCGTCGGGGGTCGTCGGGCATGGTCACTCGCGGAGGAGGCGCTCGATGAAGCGGTCCACCTCGGGGCGCATCCAGTCGTATTTGTTGACGAAGCGGGCGGCGATGCGGCCCTGGCGGTCGATGATGTAGGTCTCGGGGAGGAGCTTGGTGCCGTAGGACTGGCTGATCTTGCCTGCGGAGGGGTCGATGGCGATCTGCATGACGGGCTGTCCCTGGGGCATGAAGCTCTTGAGGAAGGCGTCGAGCTGGGCGCGGTCGGTGTCCTGGGAGATGGCGACCATGACGAGATCGCGGCCCTGGTACTTGCGGGCGAGCTGCTCCATGGAGGGCATCTCCTCGCGGCAGGGCGGGCACCAGGAGGCCCAGAAGTTGAGGAAGACGACCTTGCCCCGGAGGGAGTCGAGGCTGATCGGCTTGCCGTCGAGGGTGGTGAGGCTCCAGGGGGGTGCGGGTCGATCCGCGATCTCGGCGTCGAGGGCCTGGATGTCCTCGACCATGGAGAGGCGGACGGTCTCGCTGCCGCGGGACTCGACGGCGGCCAGGAGGGCGACGAGGATGAGGAGTCCGGCGCCGAGGGCGAGCTTGCGCTCCATGGGGATCTCCGCTGGGGTGTGTCGGTGCGCGCTGGTCGCGCGTGGAGATAGAGAAAGCGCAAGGCGCGCCCCCTAGTCAATCGGCGTCGGTGTTGCTAGGGCGGAGGTGGACGCTGCGGGCAGGTGCAGGCGGCGCGTGGAGTGATCTTCAGCCTGGGTGTGTGATGTTGATCTTGATGGATCCGAAGGCGGGTGAAGGGGACGTGCAGGCGGTCTGCGCGCGGATAGAGAGCCTGGGCTTCACGGCCCACGTGATGCCGGGCGCGACGAGCACGGCGATCGGGATCACGGGGAACACGCACCCGATCGAGGAGGACCGCTTCGCGGGCCTGGCGGGGATCGCGCGGTGCATCCCGGTGAGTCGGGGGTTCAAGCTGGTGAGCAAGGAGTTCCGGTCGGATCTGGCGGGTCGTGACTCGCGTGTGCAGGTGGGTCCGGACCCGACGTGCGGGTTCGGCGCGGGGATGTTCGGGGTGATCGCGGGGCCGTGCTCGGTGGAGAGCCGGGAGCAGATCCTGGCGTCGGCCCACGCGGTGAAGGCGGCGGGCGCGCGCTTCTTGCGAGGCGGGGCGTTCAAGCCCCGGACGTCGCCCTACGCCTTCCACGGGCTGAAGGAGGAGGGGCTGAAGCTGCTGGCGGAGGCGCGGGAGGCGACGGGGCTCTTGATCGTGACGGAGGTCAAGGACACAGACACGCTGGACATGGTGGCGGCGTATGCGGACGTGCTCCAGGTGGGCGCGCGGAACATGCAGAATTTTTCGCTGCTGGAGGCGGTGTCGCGGACGTCGCGCCCGGTGCTCCTGAAGCGGGGGATGGCGGCGACGCTGGCGGAGTTCCTCCAGGCGGCGGAGTACATCGCGGCGGGGCGTCGGGATCAGCCGTGGCAGGACAGCATCATCCTGTGCGAGCGCGGCATCCGGACCTTCGAGACGATGACGCGAAACACCTTTGATATCAACGCGTTCCCCGTGCTGCGCCGCCTGACCCACCTCCCGGTGATCGCGGACCCGAGCCACGGGATCGGGATCGCCAGCGACGTGCCTGCGGTGGCGCGGGCGGCGATGGCGGCCGGCGCCGACGGCATGATCATCGAGGTCCACCCGGACCCGCGCAACGCGCTCTCCGACGGCGCCCAATCGCTGACCCCGGCGGGCTTCGAGGCGCTGGTGCAGCAGCTCCGGCGGCTCGGTGAGGTCGTGGACCGCACCATTCCCTGAGGTGGACCATGCAGATCGAGCGCATCCAGAGCACCTTCAGCGACAACTGGTTCTACCTGCTCTTCGCGGAGGGCGGGCGGGACGGGGTGTTGATCGACCCGGTGGACGCGGAGGCGGCGCTGGCGCGTGCGCGCGCGCTCGGGGTGGAGGTGGCGTGGGTGGTGAACACCCACTCGCACTACGACCACACGGCGGGCAACGAGGCGGTGCGCGCGGCCACCGGCGCCGGGCTCATGGCGCTGGCCCAGGCCAGCCCGACGATCCCGCAGGTGACGCGTCACCTGCGGGGCGGGGATCGCCTCCAGATCGGCGGCGTCTCGTTGGAGGTGCTGGAGACGCCGGGGCACACGCAGGATCACCTGAGCCTGCTGACGCCGGGGCACCTCTTCTGCGGCGACACGATCTTTGTGGGCGGGGCGGGGAACTGCCGCTTCGGAGGCGATCCGCACCAGCTGGCGGCGACGTTTGAGCGGCTGGCGGCGCTCCCCGGAGACACCCTCCTCTACCCGGGCCACGACTACAGCGTCCGCAACCTGGAGTTCTGCCTCCACCTGGAGGCCACCGAGGCAGCCGCCCGCAAGCTCGACGCGGCGCGGGCCGCCCAGCAGCGCGGCGAGCTGGTGCAGTCCACGCTGGCGGAGGAGGCCGCCTACTCGCCCTTCTTCCGCGCCGCCTCCCTCGCCGCGACCCTCCAGGCGGCGCACGCCGACGCCTGGGCGGCGGCCTCGGGCTCAAGCGACGCCGAGCGCGCCTTCGTCGCGGTGCGGGCGCTGCGGAACAGCTGGTGAATCCAGGGGTCCAGGGGTCGCTGACCCCTGGCCGCCGGAGGC
>CAUJGC010000377.1 GCA_963169075.1 Myxococcota bacterium | reverse complement strand
GCCTCCGGCGGCTGGGGGCGAGCCGCCCCCAGACCCTCATCTGCTCGTCCTTGCCAAAGCGGGGCGCTTGTGCTTGAACATGCGGCGGTCGGGGGCAGGGCAGGGAGCAGGGATGGAAGGACTCCTCCACGAGAGGATCATCAACGGTCGAGAGGCAGCGCGGCGGGTGCGGGCCGAGGTGGCGTCGGAGGTGGCGCGGCTGGGCGCGCAGGGGGTGGTCCCGCAGGTGGCCTTCGTGCGGGTGGGGGATGACCCTGCCAGCGCGATCTACGTCAACGCGAAGGCGCGGGCGTGCGCGGAGGTCGGCGTGCGCTCGTCGCACCTCCACCTGGCGGCCTCGTCCAGCGAGGCGGAGGTGCGGCGCACGCTGGAGGCGCTGGCGGCGGATGAGGACGTGGACGGCATCCTGCTCCAGCTGCCGCTGCCGTCCGGCATCCCGGATCTTCAGCTCCTCAACGCGATCCCGCCGGAGAAGGACGTGGACGGGTTCCACACGCTGAACCTGGGGGCGGTGGTGGCGGGGCGCGGGCCGCTGGAGCCCTGCACGCCTGCGGGCATCATGCGCTTGATCGGGATGCTTGGGGTGGAGGTCCGGGGGAAGGAGGCGGTGGTCATCGGGCGCTCGGTGGTGGTGGGGCGGATGATGGCCTCGATGCTGCTGCGGGCGGACGCGACGATCGCGGTGTGTCACCGGCACACGGCGGCGCTGCGGGAGCACGTGGCCCGGGCGGAGGTGCTGGTGGTGGCGGCGGGGGTGCCGGGGCTCGTGCCGGGGGCGTGGGTGCGGGAGGGGGCGTGGGTCTTCGATGTGGGGAGCACCCGGATGCCAGATGGGCGCATCTCGGGGGACGTGGAGTTCGCGGCGGCGCGGGAGCGCGTCGCCGGGATCACTCCGGTGCCGGGCGGGATTGGACCGATGACCATCGCCCAGCTCCTCGTCAACACGGTCACCGCGGCGCAGCTGAGGCGAGGCCTGGTGCCCTTTGTGATCAAGCGGGCTTGAGAGCCCGGGGAGCGCCGAGAATGCAGCAAGACGACACCGCCGTCCGTCCCCTCCCGCTGGCCCAGCGCCACGCCGAGTATGGGGCGCGCTTCGCGCCGTTCGCGGGCTACTCCATGCCGATGCAGTACACCGGCATCCTGGAGGAGCATCACGCGGTGCGGACGTCCGTGGGGCTCTTTGACGTGAGCCACATGGGGGAGCTGCGCATCACCGGGCGCCGGGCGCTGGAGGCGGTGAACACGCTGGTGACGGCGGATCTGCGTGACACGGCGGTGGGGCAGGCGCGCTACGGGCTCCTCTGCCACCCGGACGGCGGGATCGTGGACGATCTGCTCATCTACAAGATGGGGGCGAGCGACTACCTGCTCTGCGTGAACGCCTCGAACCGGGCGAAGGACCTGGCGTTCATCCAGGCGCACCTGATCGACGGGGCGACGGTGGCGGACGAGTCCGACGCCTGGGTGCAGCTGGCGGTGCAGGGTCCGGACGCCACCGAGATCCTCCAGCCGCTCTCGGTGGTGGACCTGGACGACATCGCCTACTACCACTTCGAGGAGGGGCAGCTGGCGGGGGTGCGCTGCCTCATCAGCCGGACGGGGTACACCGGCGAGGACGGCTTTGAGATCTACATCCCGACGGATCAGGCGGAGGGGGTGTTTGACCGCATCCTCTCGACGGGCAAGCCGATGGGGATGGCGCTCTGCGGGCTGGGGGCGCGTGACACGCTGCGCCTGGAGGCGCGGATGCCGCTCTACGGCAACGATCTGACCGACGCCACCAACCCGCTGGAGGCGGGGCTGGGCTGGGCGGTCAAGTGGGACAAGCCGGAGCCCTTCATCGGCCGCGACGCGCTGGCGGCGATCAAGGCGCAGGGGGTGACCCGGCGCCTGCGCGGGGTGAAGCTCCGCGAGCGCGGGGTGCCGCGGGCGGGCTACGGGCTCCGGGTGGGCGGCGAGGAGGTGGGACAGCTCACGAGCGGGACACACTCCCCGACGCTCGGGGTGGGGATCGGCATGGGCTATGTGGCCGTCCAGCACGCCGAGGCGCCTCAGGTGGACGTCATCATCCGCGACAAGGCGGTCCCGGCCGACCTCATGAAGAAGCCCTTCTACCAGCGCTGAGCGCGATCATTCCAACCAACTCAACGCTTTGGGCTGTTCATGCTATCTTCTGGCATGAACAGCCCGGCGACAACCCAAGGAGCCTCCATGCAGCTGCCTCAGGATCTTCGCTACACGTCCTCTCACGAGTGGGTGCGCGACAACGGCGACGGCACCTTCACCGTCGGCATCACCGACCACGCCCAGGATCAGCTCGGCTCGGTGGTCTTCGCGGAGGTGCAGGCCGTGGGCAAGACCGTCAAGGCGGGGAACCCCGCCGGCGTCGTCGAGTCGGTCAAGGCCGTCTCCGACATCTACTGCCCCCTCGACGCCGAGGTCCTCGCCGCGAACCCCGACCTCGACGCCACCCCCGAGCTGATCAACGAAGACCCCTATGGTAAGGGGTGGCTCTTCACGATCCGCCCGGCGGACGCCAGCGCCCTCAGCGGGCTGCTCGACGCCGCGGGTTATCAGGCCTCGGTGGGATAAGAGGGCAGGGCAGGGCGCCCGGGCCCGGAGGCCGGGGCGCCCGCCGCGCGCAGAACATGCACATGCCGTTCGTGCAGGTGCCGCCGACGCTGGGGCAGTACTCGTCGGTGGAGCCGTCGCAGTCGTTGTCGCGGCCGTCGCAGAAGTTGGCCGAGGTGGACTCGCCCTCGTTGGTGGGCAGCGCCGCCTTGCAGTAGGCGATCTCCCGGCTCGTATCGCAGGTCCAGCGCCCGTCCGTCCCGCAGGTGCCCTGCGCGTTCGCGCCGCAGGCCAGGTTCAGCTGCGACTGATCCACCGAGTTCGCCGTCTCGCCGTTACCCAGCGAGGTCGGGTCCACGTCGATGTCCGTCGCTTGACCGTCGCAGTCGTTGTCTACCGTCCGGTCTGCGCACGTCTCCGCGGCGGGGAACACCGTCTGCGCGCAGACGATGCCCTCCGGGCTGCAGCTCAAGACGCCTCCGGTCTGGCACGCGCCCAGGAGCTGCGCCCCGTTCACGTCCCGCACCACCGAGCACCCCTCGCCGCCGCTCAACCCGCCCGCGATGACCGCGTTGCTGGCGCAGAAGACGTGGCTCCCGCGCTCGCATCGATACTCCCGCCCCACGCCGCCGCAACCCTCCAGGTTGCCCGTGTTGCGACAGACCATGCCCAGCGCCGCGCCATCCAGAAGCTCCTGATCGTTGCCGTCGCAGTCGTTGTCCACGTCGGTGTCGCCGCACGTCTCCGACGCCGGGACCACCTCCCCGACGCACGACCCCGTGTCCAGCGTCGCCGCCTCCACGTCGCAGACATAGACGCCGCCCGTGCAGGTGCCGACGTCCTCCGTCCCAGGCGCGCCCGTGTAGCACGCCATGTCCTGGTCGCACTCGCAGGCCAGCTCCGGCGTCGATCCGCCGTCGCAGTCCTCGTTCAACATCAGGTAGCGCGACGCGGCGACCTCGTCCTCCGCGCCGTAGCCGCACTGGAGGGTGGGGGTCACCTCCACCAGCGGCGTCACCGCCTGGAAGCCGCGCACGCAGCTGTCATACGCCTCCAGATCGTACGCGCCGGTCGTCTCGTCCTGCGTCAGCTGGCACGCCGCGCGGGTCATCGAGCCGCTGTTGCACTGCGTCAGCCCCATCTTGCAGAAGTTCGTGCTCGGCTCACCCGGCGGGCGCTCGGTCGGATAGAACGGCACGCCGATCCCCGGCGTCACCGCCTCGCCTTCGCCGCGCGACGGGTTGGGATCCACCAGCCCGTCACAGTCGTTGTCCAGCTCGTCGCACAGCTCCTCGCCGGTCACCGCCACGCTCCGCGTCAGCGGCACGTCGCAGAGCCCCGTCAGCGGATCGATCGTGCCACCGCAGACGTCGCGCGACACCACCACGCCGCCCGCGCACCCCCCCGTCGTCCGGTCGATGCCGTTGGCGCAGTACTGCTCCCGAGGCAGATACCTCGGGTGCTGACGCACATAGTCCAGGTCCGTACACTCCCGGTAGCTGCCGTTCACGCAGGACTTCATCGACCCCGCGCACACCCCGTCCTGCTTCCCACAGGTCTGCGGATCGGTCAGCCCGCCCTCGTCCGCGGCGTCCACCTGGGCGTCGCAGTCGTTGTCCACCCCGTCGCAGACCTCCGGGGACGCCGGCACCTCCTGACCCAGCATCGGGTGATCCTGGCGGTAGATGACCCCGCCCGGCGACTGCGGCTTGTTCGACGCCTGGTTGTCGTTGCAGTCCGCCTCGAAGATCCCGCCGCAGCCGTTCGTCCCCGCCTCCGGGAACCCGTCGCCGTCGTTGTCCGCGCAGCAGATCGCGTCGCAGGCGTTGGCGTCGGCCTCCGGCAGGTTGAACGGCACCGTCCCCTGAGAGCAGCCCTCAAAGGTCGGGTCCAGCGTCGAGAAGCGCCCGCCCTGGTTCTGGCAGGGCAGAGGCTCCGGGATGTCCTCCGCCACGCACGCCCGCTCGCGGCAGACGTACATCTTGTCCGCCCCCAGCGCCGGCAGGCCGCTCTGACCCCCGTCCTTCGTGATCTTGCTCACGCACTCGGCAGCGCTCGCGCAGGTGATCTCCGCCACCTGGCAGAGCGCGTCCTCGCAGACATACTCCGCCCCCGAGCCCGGCGCCGGCAGCTCACCGCCCTGGTACTTCTCCGCGCACTGCACCTTGCTGGTGCACTTGCGATCCTCCAGCTCCGCCCCGTCAAAGAAGCACCCCGCGAGCAAGCCCACGAGGAGCAGCGTGGACCACCGCGTCATCCGCAACGTAGCCTTCATAGCGCTTGGTTCCTGGGTCAGAAGGAGAAGCCGACGGTCGCGCCGATGTTGTCCGGGCCGATCTGCGGCGAGAAGAACGCCTCACCCGCCGGGGCGCTCTCCTCGCCCTCCAGGAAGTAGAGGACCGCCCCCGTGCCCACCGCCGCCGCGCCGATCCCGTAGAGCACAAACTGCACGATGGTAAAGGTCTTGCCGTTGCTCAACACCGTGGACACCTCCTCGCTCTCCGACTTCGAGAGGGGCTGCCCCTTGTTGAGCTTGTCCAGCAGCTCGTCATGACGGCTCTGCGCCGAGCTGGTCAGGAACGAGAACACCCCGCCGCCGATCAAGCCCACGCCGCCGATGCCCAGCGCGATGTACGTCCCCAGGTACGGGATGCCACCCTCCACCACCGGCTGGCTCATGTCGATGAGCACCTCCGCCGTCTGCCCCCGCACCAGCGTCACGCTCTGGCTCACCTCGCGATCCCCGATCCGGGCCGTCACTGCGTGCTCGCCCAGCGCGCGCTCGCTCACCGTCACCGGCCCCGCGTTCGTGTCGCCCACCTTCTGACCGTCGAAGAGGATCTCCGCCCCCGGCTCGCTCGTGCTCACCGTCAGCTTCCCCGTGTACGGGAAGAAGATCTGCTGGATGTTGCCGATGAGCTTGCGGAAGAGCTGCTCGTCGTCGTCCGCCTCCAGCGCCAGCTCGATCGGCACGTCCAGCACGCTGGCGCCCGTCAGCAGGTCCACCGCCTGCACCGTCTCCAGCGCGCGGCGGTCGTTGCGGGCGATCTCACCGTAGATGATCACCTCCGCGCCGAACGACTCCCCGATGAGCTGCAGGCACTCCGGCTGCGGCTCCGCGCAGCCCACCTCGAAGAGCAGCTCCGACATCGGACGATCCACCTTCGGCAGCGGCTCGTAGAGGTCGCTCTCGGCCGCGTCCGTGCGGATCTGCTCCATGAAGCGCGCGTAGAACGCGTCGTCGATGTTCTCCCGCTCGAACGGGACGATCAGGACCGGGCGACCCTGCGCCGCAGCCTCAACGGCCGGCATCAAGAGGAGCGCGGCGGCCGACGCCAGGAGGGCCACAGCCGGAGCGAGCAGAGCAGTCAACGAGCTTCGAGATTTCATGCAACCCTCTTTGGCGGTTCCACCACAACGACGATGGCGCGTGCGCGTCGTGCCACTTGCCACCCTACCAGCCGGTATGTAGGGTGTCAACGCGCGCGCCCGCCGCGCGCCCCCGCCGCCCCGGCGGCGCAACACGCCCCCCCCAGGTGAAGCCCCTCCATGATTCAGCTTGAGCGACTCTCCAAGAGCTACGGCGGTCAGACCCTCTTCGATGAGCTGGACTGGTTCATCCCCGAAGGGGAGCGGATCGGCCTCGTCGGACCCAACGGCGCCGGAAAGACCACCCTCTTTCGCATCATCGTCGGCCAGGAGAGCTGCGACGGCGGACGCGTCGTCCTCCACGGCAAGCGCCGCATCGGCTACCTCCCCCAGGAGATCGACGTCCACAGCTCTCGCTCCGTCCTCGACGAGGTCATCGAGGGACGCGCCGAGGTCCTCGACGCCGAACGCCAGGTCGAGCGCCTCCGCCAGGACCTCGAAGACACCCCCGACGGACCCCGGCACGAGGCCCTCGCCTTGCGCTTCGCAGAGGCCGAGGCCCGCTACGCCATGCTCGGCGGCTACACCCTCCGCCCCGACGCCGAGCGCATCCTCTCCGGTATGGGCTTCTCCAACGAGGCCATGCGCCGACCCCTCGACACCTTCAGCGGCGGCTGGCAGATGCGCGCCCTCCTCAGCCGCCTCCTCCTCGCCGCGCCCGACCTCCTCCTCCTCGATGAGCCCACCAACCACCTCGACCTCCCCTCGGTCGAGTGGCTGGAGAGCTTCCTCCGCACCTACCCCGGCACCGTCATCCTCATCTCCCACGACCGCTACTTCCTCAACCGCATGGTCACCCGCATCGCGGAGCTGACCCCCCGCGGCGTCAACGTCTACGTCGGCAACTGGGACGACTACATCGAGGGGCGCGCCGAGCGCCTGGAGCAACAACAGAAGGCCGCCGCCCAGCAGCAGCGCCAGATCGCCCACCTCGAAGCCTTCGTCGAGCGCTTCCGCGCCAAGGCCACCAAGGCCAAGCAGGCCCAGAGCCGCCTCAAGCAGCTGGAGAAGATCGACCGCATCGAGGTCGATCCCGGAAACACCCGGCACATCGCCTTCCGCTTCGCACAACCCCCACGCTCCGGACGCGACGTCCTCGACCTCCGGCACGCACGCAAGGCCTACGGCAGCAACGTCGTCTACAGCGACATCTCCTTCCGCGTCGAGCGCGGCGAGAAGATCGCCCTCGTCGGACCCAACGGCGCGGGAAAGACCACCCTCTTCAAGATGATCGCGGGCGTCGAGCGCCTCGACGCCGGAGAGCTGCTCGTCGGTCACAACGTCACCATCTCCTACTTCGCCCAGCACGCCGTAGACGCCCTCGACCTCAACCACACCGTCCTCGAAGCCATGATGTCCAACGTCAGCGACGAGGCCGCCCCGCGCGTCCGCGGCATCCTCGGCGCCTTCCTCTTCTCCGGAGACGCCGTCAACAAGAAGGTCCGCGTCCTCTCCGGCGGCGAGAAGAACCGCCTCGCCCTCGCCAGGATGCTCCTCGAACCCCGCAACCTCCTCCTCCTCGACGAGCCCACCAACCACCTCGACGTCCAGAGCTGCGACGTCCTCGAAGATGCCATCCAGTCCTTCGAGGGCACCGTCTGCTTCATCTCCCACGACCGACACTTCATCAACGCCGTCGCCAACCGCGTCGTCCACGTCGAAGACGGACGCCTCGACGACTACCAGGGCGACTACGAGTACTACCGCTGGAAGCGCGACCAGGACGCCGCCGCCGCCCTCCAGAGCGATGGCGCCGCCGCCGCCACCACCGGCTCCCGCAAAGACTCCAAGCGCCGCAAACACGAGCTGCGACAGCAGAAGAGCGCCGAGATGGGCGACCTCAAGAAGCGCTTCGACGCCGCCGAGGAGGCCATCGCCCGCGCAGAGAAGGAGAAGGCCGCCATCCTCGCCTCCCTCAGCGACCCCGCTATATATAATGACGGCGGCAAGGTCCGCGACCTCAACAAGCGCAGCGCCCAGCTCGACGACACCCTCGAAGAGCTCTTCCTCACCTGGGAGGAGCTGGGCTCCCAGATCCAGAGCATCGAGGCACGCTACGCCGAGCTGGAGCGCGAAGAGGGGCTTTGAAACGGGGGTCTGGGGGTCGCTGACCCCCAGCCGCCGGAGGCTCCCGAAAAACCTTCACCAAGAAAATACAAACAGCTTAAAATTATATAATTTTAAGCTGTTTTTATTTTCTGAGGGTCGGGTTGCCTCCGGCGGCTGGGGTCGCGACCCCAGACCCCCATCCACGCGGAGTCTGGTATTGCTGCGCGAGGCGGGGTAGGGTAGGGGGACGGTCAGCGCTCGACTCAGGAGCTTCATCCGCCCATGCTCTACCAACCCCTCCCAGCCGGTCATGTCCTCGATGGCCTCTACACGATCCAGGCGCGCGTGGGTGAAGGCGCGATGGGGACGGTGTATCGGGCGCTGGACGGGTACCGGCAGCGGGCGGTGGGGATCAAGGTGCTCAAGCCGGACGCCGCCGAGGACGACCGGGCCCCGCGCCTCTTCCTCCGCGAGGCGCGCGCGATGGCGCGCCTGGATCATCCAGGCATCGTGAGCGTGTATGGGAGCGGCACGACCCAGGACGGGATGCCGTACCTCGTCATGGAGTGGATCGAGGGGCGCCCGCTCAGCAAGGTGCCGCTGCCGCCGCGGCTGGAGACGGTGGTGGCGCTCATCGATCGGGTGCTGGAGGCCCTGGCGCACGCCCACGCGCGGGGAGTCATCCACCGCGATCTGAAGCCTGCGAACATCCTCCTGGCCGGGCAGGGGGAGGACATCACGGGGGATGTGGGGCGCGGGGCGGTGAAGCTGGTGGACTTCGGGGTGGCGCGGATCTTCGACGCGCAGCGCGCGTCCAGCCCGCCGCCGCCGCCAGCGCCCCCGAAGGCCGCGCGCTCGCGCTCCTTTGCGGCGGTGGCGCAGCGAGGGCTCTCGCTGGAGACACAACCCCACGAGGTCAAGGCCGAGGGGACGCCGCGCTACATGGCGCCGGAGCTCTACCGCGGCAAGGAGGGCCTGATCGGCCCGCCCAACGACCTCTACGCGGTGGGGGTGCTCCTCTACGAGCTGCTCACGGGGCAGAAGCTCTACGACACCTACAACCCGGCCGCGCTCATGTCGATGCAGCTCCTCGGGGAGATCCCCCAGGTGATCGTGCGGCCCGAGCTGGGGGCGCGCTACGCGCCGCAGGCGCTCCTGGAGCGCCTCCTGACCCCGGACCCCTTCGCCCGGATCCAGCACAGCGCCGAGGCGCGGCGGGAGCTTCAGGCGTGGCACCGGGAGCAGGGCGCCAGCGCCGGGATCCCCGCAGGGCTGGTGCTCCCGGCGGCGCCGCTCTGGGAGGAGGACGATCCGCTCCAGCAGACGCACTCGGCGCCGCGGATCACCTTCGCGGGGTCGCCGCCGGAGCTGACGCTCCTGAGCTGGCGGCCGCTCCCGGTGCTCGGGCGAGCGGCGGAGCAGGCGTGGCTCTGGCATCACCTGGAGGAGGTGGGCGCAGGCGAGGGCGGGCGGGCGCTGGTGATCCAGGGGGACAACGGCCTGGGCAAGAGCCACCTGGCCAGGTGGCTGGCGGAGGCGGCGGCGGAGGATGGGTCCGCGGTGCCGCTCTGGTGTGATCTCCACGGCGGCGGGCTCCTGGAGGGGGTGCGCGCGGCGCTGGATCGCCAGCTCTACACGCAGGGGCTGGACGGCGATCCCCTCCGGCAGCGGCTGAGGGGCCACCTGGAGCGGCAGGGGCTGGCGTTTCCGACGCTGGACGCGCCGGTGGACGATCCGCGCTGGGCCTCGCTGGCGGCCCATGAGGTGGAGCTGCTGGCGCGCCTCCTGCGCCCGGGGGAGGTGAGCGGCAGCGGCGAGCAGGTCGCCTTGAGCGTGCTGGCAGCCGACGTGGAGCGACGCCCGGGGGATCTGAAGCTGCGAGGGCAGCTGGCTGCGGCCCTGGAGCGGGCAGGGCGCTACGGAGAGGCCGTACAGCACCACGAGGCGCGCGCCCAGGAGCTGGCGCGCCAGGGGAGCTGGAGCGAGGCGGCGGCGGTGTGTCAGTCCATCTTGCGGCTGCGCCCGGACCACGAGCCCACGCGCCTGCTCCTCGCTCGGGCCTACGCCCAGCAGCAGGCGGCGCAGCGGACCCCCGGGCCTGCGCCGGAGGACGAGGAGGTCATCGTCCTCTCGGCGTCGCGGGCGATCAAGCCCGTGAGCAGGGCAGGGGGGTGGGCGGCTGGCGGGTTTGACTTCAAGGAGGACAGCACCGCCTCCGGGGCGATGACGGCCCTGGGACGCGGAGAGTGGGACGAGCGGACGTGCGCGCTGGTGGGCCGCGCTCTGGCCCGCCTGGGACGCACAGCGCCGATCCTCCTCGTCCTGGACGGGGTGGAGCCCCAGGAGCGCGAGGCCGTGCTGCGCCTCATCGCCTACCTCCTGGCGGGGGCAGGGCAGGGGGAGGCCCGGCTCCTGGCAGTCGTGACCTCCGCGTGGCCGCTGCGGGACGGCGGCCTGGAGAGCCGGGCGCTGGCGGCGCTGGAGCGCCTGGAGGCCGCCGGGGTGCTCCTGGGGATGGAGCTGGGGCCGCTGGGGGAGGCGCACATGGAGGCGGTGCTCCAGCGCTTTGAGCGCCTGAGCGATCCTCAGCGGGCCGAGATCCAGAGCCGCGCCGCGGGCAACCCCCTCTTCGCCGTGGAGCTGGCGCGTCACCTCCTCGATCACGGCGACGCCGGCCTGGAGGGGCGCCTCCCCGAGAGCGTGGCCGAGGTCTGGCGGCGGCGCCTCCTGCGCATGGCGGCGCTCCACCCGGGCGGCGCCGCCATCCTCCGGGGGCTGGAGCTGGCCGCGGTGCTGGGCGAGCCCATCCGCGCCGAGATCCTCCGCGCTGCCTGGCTCGGAGAGGAGGTCCGCGAGGTCCGCGGCGAGACCCCGGCCGGGATCAACGACGCGATCTGGGAGCTCTGGCTGGAGGCCGGCATCCTCTTTGAAGAGCGCCCAGGACGGGCGCGCTTCACCCAACCCATGCTCCGCGAGACGCTCCTGGCGGATCTGGACGGCGAGGAGCGGCTGGTGCGCTACCATGAGGCGGCGGCCTCGGCCTACCTCCGGCTGCGCCGCACCCAGCAGCCCCAGCACCGCCTCCAACTCGCCCTCCACCTGGTCGAAGCCGGGCAGCCCGCCCAAGCCTGGCCCTGGGCGGCTGAGGCCGCCCAGCACCTCCTCGACCGCTCCGCCTGGCGCGCCGCCGAGCACGCCCTGGGCCTCTGCGAGCTGATCCTGCGCCTGGAGCGCGCCTCCTCCGTCGATCCCCGCCGCGATCCCATCGATCTGGGCTACGCCCAGCTCGCCCGCAGGGCAGGGGACATCGACGCCGCCCGCCAGCGCGCCGAGGCCCTCCGCGCCCGCGGCGTCCACACCGGCCTCGCCACCCAGCTCGGCATGGGCGAGCTGATCCTGGCCGAGATCGCCGCCCACCTGGGACAGGACGCCGAGGCGCACGCCCTCTTCGACCGCGCCTTCGCCCGCTTCCAGACCTGCGACGAGCCCCGAGGTCAGGCCGAAGCCCTCCTCGGCCTCGCCCGCTGCGCCCTCCGCGCCGGACAGCCCCAGGGCGCCCGCACCCGCCTCGACGCCGCCGAGCACCTCCTCAAGGCCCTGGCCGATCCCAACGGCCTCGCCAGGGCCTACGCCCTCCACGGCCAGGTCGAGCGGCTCGCCGGAAACCCCCGCGCCGCCGCCCACCTCCTCGAAGAAGCCGCCCGCGCCTTCGAGCGCGCAGGCAACAGCGTCGGCCTCGCCCGCGTCCTCGGAGAGCAGGGACAGGTCGCCCTCGATCTCGGGGATCTGGAGCGCGCCGAGGTCTACTTCCAGGCCTGGCTCCGCCAGAGCGAGGCCCTCGGGGACCGCCCCGCCGTCGCCCAGGCCCGCGCCAACCTCGGCCAGACCCTCCTCCGCCTCCAACGCCCCGAGCCCGCCGAGGAGATCCTCCAGCGCGCCCTCCGCGACTTCCGCGAGCAGGGCGACGAGGCCACCGCCACCATCGTCCACCTCCTCCTCGCCTTGGCCCAGGTCCAGCGCCGCCGCTGGGGGCCCGCCGTCCTGGCCCTCCGACACTGCCTCGACGCCCTGGCCCGCCTCCGCTTCGCGGACCTCGACGTCGCAGAGGCCCTCGAAGCCGTCGCCCGCACCCCCGGCGCGGCCTCATCGCTTGGACCGCTCTACGCCGATCTCTGCTATGCTGCCGCGGACCAGTGGCGCCAGCTCGGCGCGACCCCTCGCGCCGACGCGCTCCTCCTCCTCCTCCAATAAACCCCACCTACACGCCATGCCCACACCTCGCCTCCCTCACCTCCTCCTCCCCGTCCTCCTCCTCGCCTCCCCGGCCTGCTTCCTCGACTACACCGAGGCCATCCCCTGCGAGGCAGGCGATCAATGCCCCTCCGGCTGGGACTGCGACCTCCGCTCCTTCCAGTGCATCGAGGGCACCTTCGACCCCGACCTCCTCCCCGACGACACCCCCGACGCCGGGCTCCCAAGCAGCGACGCCGGGGGAGGGGAGGACGCCCCCGCCGGACCCTGCCCCGGCGTCGGCATGATCCACCTCACCGACGTCCCCGGCACCCCCGCCTTCTGCGTCGACGCCTACGAGGCCAGCCGCCCCGACGCCACCCGCGCCGAGCCCGGACTCGACACCTCCGCCTCCACCTCCCAGAGCGGCGTCCACCCCTGGAACAACGCCGACGCCAACGGCGCGCAGCGCGCCTGCGAGGGCGCCGGCAAGCGCCTCTGCTCCCTGGCCGAGTGGCGCGCCGCCTGCGACAACGGCGCCGGCACCCTCTACCCCTACGGCAACACCTTCGCCAGCGGCGTCTGCAACAACTTCGGACAGATCGGCGCCGCAGGGCAGTTCTCCGGCTGCACCGGACCCGCCAGGACCTTCGACATGTCCGGCAACCTCGCGGAGATCGTGCAGACCCCAGCCGGCTTCGGCCTCGTCGGCGGACATTATGACGACCTCACCCCCGAGGCCCTCGCCTGCAACGTCCAACCCCTCGACGTCACCCCCGCGCCCACCACCGGCTTCCGCTGCTGCGCAGATCCCCGGTGATGACCTTTACTTGACCCCCGATGCCGCCATGCTAACGTCGCCCAGGACGACGACCCGCCCGGGCGTAGCGAAGGTACGAACCTCACAAGGATCTTGCAGCGCACGGGGCCAGTGAGGCAGGATGGGTCGGACACTTCGCCCTGGGAGAGAGAGCACGATGCCACGCCCCCACACCCTGCCTGCTCCGCGACACGAGCGACGACGACGCGCCCTCCTCAGCGTCCTCGCCCTCGCCACGCTCGCCTTCCCCGCCTGCGCCTCCCAGGATGAGGCCCTCCGCGCCCGCGTCGGAGAGCTCGAGCAGCGCCTCAAAGAGCTGGAGCGCGAGAGCGGGCGGCAGATGGTCCGCTTCGAAGACGTCAACGACCGCCTCAACCTCCTCACCGATCGCGTCGAGACCAACCGCCTCGGCCTGGAGCGACGCGGCATCGCCAACCCCCTCCCCGTCGTCGTCGCCACCCCGCAGGGCTACGCCTCCAACACCGGCGCCTGGAGCCCACCCCCCTACAACCCGCCCGTCCAACCCGCGCCCGCTCCCCTCGACACCGGCTACAAGCGCCTCGAATTCCAGGAGCGACGCGAGCTGGCACGCATACCCGTCCCCGACTCCGGCGCCCGACGCCCCGAGCCCGCACCCCAGCCCGTACAACCCGTCGATGAAGGCCCCTACGAGGACGTCGTCATCACCGAAGAGGACTACCAGCGCTTCGTCCAGGAGGAGGGCATCCCCTCCAAGGGCGGCGGCTACACCAAGACCTACCGCGACGGCGCCAGCAGCGGATCGCCCGCGCCGAACACCGCCTCCTCCGACGCCGACCCCGCCAGCGCCAGCGGCAGCAGGGCAGGGCGGCGCTCCCCCCAGCCCGACGTCGTCCTCGATGAGCGACTCCCCGTCCCCGACGCCAGCCCCGCGCCTGCCGCCACGCCAGCGCCGCGCCCCGTCGATGACAGCGCCTCCCCCATGGACCTCTACAAGAACGCCCTGGCCGACTACCGCGCCGGACGCTACGCCGAGGCCCTCACCGTCTTCAAGCGCTACCTCGACAAAAACCCCGAGCCCGACTACCTCGACAACGCCTACTACTGGATCGGGGAGTGCAGCTACGGCCTCGGACAACACCAGCAGGCCATCACCTGGTTCGACCGCGTCCTCAAGGAGACCCCCAACGGGAACAAGGTCCCCGACGCCATGCTCAAAGCCTCGCTCGCCTACATCCAGATCGGCAAGCCCGCCGAGGCACGCTCCATCCTCAACAACCTCATCCAGACCTATCCCTCCACCAACGCGGCCAAGATCGCCGCCGAACGTCTCAAAGAGCTCGAGTGAGCCACGCCCCAGGAGCTAACGCCATGCACGACGTCACTCGCCGCCTCCGCGCTCTCCGACTCCTCGGCGGCGCGGCCCTCGTCGCGGTCGTCTCTCTCCCCCTCGCTGCCCAGGCCCAGCAGACCGGCGGTACGCCCCCGGCCCCCGACGAGGGACAGGCCCGCCCACTCCCCAAGCAGGGCGAGCTCTGGCCCGCCATCCCCGCCGAGTTCAACAGACCCGTCAAGGACTACCACGTCGTCCAGCCCGGCGACACCCTCTTCACCATCTCCAGCTCCTACTTCGGCTCCGCCTACGTCTGGCCCATCGTCTGGTCCTTCAACCGACACATCACCAACCCCCACTGGATCTACCCCGGAGACGTCGTCTACCTCCGCGCACCCCTCCCCGGTGACGCACCCACCGACCCCGGACTCGATCCCTTCTCCCAGGGCACCGACGGCACCTCCGTCGCCCTCGGCGGCTTCTACACCGAGCGCGAGCTGGAGCCCGTCGGCTCCATCGCCGCCTCGCCCGAGCCCAAGAACATCATGGCCTTCCCCGACCGCGTCTACATCCGCTTCAACGAAGAGGAGAAGGACAAGAAGGACCGCCAGGGTAAGGTCTACGCCATCCTCCGCCCCGAAGGCGAGGTCACCGACCCCGAGGACGACGACAAGGTCATCGGACGCAAGTTCAAGGTCCTCGGCGCCATCCGCGTCGTCGAGCCCCACGAAGAGCAGCTCGACACCGCCGTCATCGTCCAGTCCTGGGAGGAGATCCAGCGCGGCGACCTCATCTTCCCCTACGAGCGCCAGCTCCTCCGCGTCGCGCCCGCCGTCGCCACCAAGACCGTCATCGGACGCATCGTGGACACCCTCCGCGTCCAGTCCCTCTTCGGAGAGCACGACTACGTCTTCATCAACAAGGGCAAGAACGACGGCGTCCGCATCGGAAACCGCTTCTTCGCCTACAAGCGCTACGACGGCAAGAGCGACCTCGACGAGGACAACGTCGAGGAGCTCCCCTACGAGCGCCTCGCCCAGCTCGTCGTCATCCACGCCGAAGGCGACTGGGCCACCGCCCTCATCACCGAGTCCCGACGCGAGCTCGAGATCGGCATGCGTCTCGAGATGTACGAAGGCTACTGAGGGCAGGGGAGGGGCGGCCGGGGGCGAGCCGCCCCCGGACCCCCCTCTACTTGCTCGCCTCCGCCAGCAGCCGCGTCACAGGCGAGATC
>CAUJGC010000376.1 GCA_963169075.1 Myxococcota bacterium | reverse complement strand
GAGCTGACGCGGTGGTCGGGGGTGGTGGTGGTGGAGATCTTGGGGGCGGCGGGGGTGCGGACGGGTGTGCTGTCCCGGGTCTACGGGCTGGGGGAGGTGGTGGGGGACGCGCTGGTGAACCATCCGGACGTGGCGGGGGTGAGCTTCACGGGCTCGACCGAGATCGGGAAGCTGATCTATGCGCGGACGGCGGCGCTGAAGAAGAAGTGCCAGTGCGAGATGGGCGGCAAGAACCCCGTCGTGGTCATGGACGACGCGGATCTGGAGATGGCGGCGGCGGGGACGGCGATGGGGGCGTTTGGCTCGACGGGGCAGCGGTGCACGGCGACGAGCCGCGCGATCGTGCACGCGTCGGTCTATGACGCGTTCGTGGAGCGCGTGACGGCGCTGGCTGGGGCGATGCAGGCGGGCGACGGGATGGACCCGTCCAGTGGGATGGGGCCGTCGGTGGACGAGGCGCAGCTGAACACGGTGCTGCGCTACATGGCGATCGCGAAGGAGGAGGGGGCGCGGGTGACGGTCGGCGGCGAGCGGCTGACGGCGGGTGCGCTCGGGGAGGGGCTCTTCCCGGCGCCGACGGTGCTGGCGGACGTGACGCGGGACATGCGCGTGGCGCGTGAGGAGATCTTCGGGCCGGTGTTGAGCGTGATCAAGGTGGGCTCGCTGGAGGAGGCGCTGGACGTCGCCAACGACGTGGCCTACGGGCTGACGTGCTCGATCTACACGCGGGACGTGAACCAGGTCTTCCGCTTCATCGACCGGGTGGAGGCGGGGATGATCCACATCAACTCGCCGACGGTGGGCGGCGAGGCGCAGGTGCCCTTTGGTGGGATCAAGGAGACGGGTGTGGGTGAGCGGGAGATGGGCCCGAACGCGGTGGACTTCTACACCGAGCAGAAGGTCATCTACCTGGACTACACCGGCGCGGCGCGCGGCGGGAACCTCTACTGAGCGATATCACGAGTTGGACGCGGCGGGATCTCACGATCCCGCCTGGGAGTTCAAGGTTCACTGACCGAGGAGGAGGAGAGGATGGCTCTGCTGATCAAGAATGGCGAGATCGTCACGGCGTCGGAGCGCTATGTGGCGGATATCCTGGTGGAGGGCGAGACGATCGCGCAGATCGGCCGCGATCTGACGGCGCCGCCGGACGCGGAGGTGATCGACGCGACCGGGAAGTACATCTTCCCGGGCTTCATCGATCCCCACACCCACGTCCACCTGCCCTTCATGGGGACGTTCGCGTGCGACACGTATGAGACGGCGACGCGGGCGGCGCTCTGCGGCGGCACGACCACCTTGATCGACTTCTGCATCCCGGATCGGAGCGAGGAGCCGCTGGCGGCGGTGGAGACGTGGCGCTCGAAGGCCGAGGGCCAGGCGTGCATGGACTACACCTGGCACATGGCGGTGACGCGCTACGACAGCGAGGTGGACGCGCAGCTGCGCGAGATCGTGCGTGATGTGGGCGTCTCCAGCTTCAAGGTGTTTTTGGCCTACAAGGGCGCGCTGGGCGTGGACGATTATGAGCTCTTCCACACGCTGAAGCTCGCCAGCCAGCTTGGGGTGATCACGACGGCGCACTGCGAGAACGCGGATCTGGTGTCCGAGCTTCAGGCGCAGCTGGTGGCGGCGGGCAAGCTCGGCCCGGAGTACCACGAGCCGAGCCGCCCGTCCTGGGTCGAGGCGGAGGGGACGCGTCACCTCTGCACGATGGCTCGGGCGACGGGTGCGCACGTCTACGTGGTGCACCTCTCGTGTGAGGAGGCGCTGCGCCAGGCGGTCGAGGCGAAGCTCAAGGGGACGCGGGTGTGGATCGAGACGCTGATCCAGTACCTGCTCCTGGACAAGACCTGGGCGGAGCGCCCGGACTTTGAGGGGGCGCGCTATGTGATGAGCCCGCCGCTGCGGGACATCAGCAACCAGGACGTGCTGTGGAACGCGCTGCAGAACGGGCTGATCGACACGCTGGCGACGGATCACGCGCCCTTCAACCTCCAGCAGAAGGACATGGGGCGAGGCAACTTCTGCCTGATCCCCAACGGCATCCCCTCGCTGGAGGACCGCGTGCGGATGCTCTACACCCACGGCGTGGCCACGGGTCGGCTGGACATCCAGCGCTTCGTGGAGGTCGCCTCGACGAAGGCGGCGCAGCTCTTCGGGCTCTACCCGCGCAAGGGGACCATCCAGCTGGGTGCGGACGCGGATCTGGTGATCTACGATCCGGCCTGGACCGGGACGATCTCCGCGAAGACCCACCACATGAACATCGACTACAACCCCTTTGAGGGGATGGCGGTCCAGGGTCGGTGCAGCGTCGTGACCGTGCGCGGCAACGTCCAGGTGCGAGACGGCGAGTTCGTGGGTCAGAAGGGGATCGGCCGCTTCATCAAGCGCGAGCCCAACCACTTCTGAGGCGGCCTGGGCGGAGGCGTGGCGTCTCGCCTCGCGTCGTGGCATGATGCCGTCTGGACCTGGACCTGTGGAGTCCTCCTGATGACGCGCTCGACCTCCCTCCGCCCTGCCCTCCTCCTCGTCGCCGCGGCGCTCGTCGCGGCGGCGGGCTGCAACAACCTCCGCGACGCGGACGCCATCCGCCTCGCGGGGGGCGTGGCCGACGCGGGCG
>CAUJGC010000375.1 GCA_963169075.1 Myxococcota bacterium | reverse complement strand
CCGCCCCGCCGCCGTCCTCATCGAGGGCCCCGACGACGCCACCGACCTCATCCCCCACATCACCGACGCCCGCACCCGGCCTCCGCTCACGCTCTTCTCGTGGTTCGTGGACCTCAAGAACCTCTACGGCATGAACGGCGTCCTCACCGCCCGCGAAGACCTCCCCGCACGCTTCCGCGCCTGGTGGCCCCTCACCGCCCACGCCCCCGAGTACCAGGCCCTCCTCGCAGGCCACGAGGTCGGCGCCGAGCTGGCCTTCATCGACGCCCCGCTCCCCGCCACGATCCCCTACCACCACGTCCGCCAGCACACCGCCGAGCACCTCGTCCAGGACCGCCACCTGGCGGAGAGCGCCTGGTTCGACGCCCTCGCCAGGCGCACCCGCACCCGCTCCTTCGAAGACTTCTGGCAGGCCACCTTCGAGGTCGGCGGCGCCGACCTCCCCCCCGAGGACTTCCGACGCGCCCTCCTCACCTTCGCCGCCTGCGCCCGCATGACCACCCCCGACCTCGCCTCGCTGGAGGCCGACGGCACCGACCTGCGCGAAGCCCACATGCGCGCCTTCATCGACCGCGCCCTCAAGCAGCACCCCGAGGGCGAGATCCACGTCGTCACCGGCGCCTTCCACAGCGTCGCCCTCCCGTGGGTCAAGGGCAAGCTCGCCAAGGCCCGAAAGGACAAGAACCACGAGACCTTCCTCACCCCCCACTCCTTCCGCGCCCTCGCCACCCTCTACGGCCTCAACCGACGCCCCGCCTACGCCCAGGCCGTCTGGGAGGCCCTGGAGGCCGGCGCTCCCGAGCCCTTCAACGACGCCGCCACCCACACCCTCCTCCGCGCCATGCGCGCCGCCCGCCTCCAGGGCGAGACCCTCAGCACCGCCGACGCCATCGCCGCCGAGCGCGTCGCGCGCGGCCTCGCCTCGCTCCGCGGACGACGGCAGATCGCCCTCGAAGACCTCCTCGACGCCGCCCTCTCCACCTTCGTCAAGGGCGACGTCCGCCTCCGCGGCGGCGCCATCCAGCGCGCCCTCCAGACCACCCTCGTCGGCGACCGACGCGGCGAGCTCTCCGAGCGCGTCGGGCAGCCCCCCCTCATGGCCGACTTCTACGCCGCCTGCCGCGCCCACCGCCTCGACATCAGCGGCGCCGAGAAGACCGTCCGCTGCGAGGTCTACAAGCGCGACCAGCACCGCCTCAAGTCCGCCTTCCTCCACCAGTGCGCCCTCCTGGAGATCCCCCTCTTCGGGCGCCTCCAGAGCAGCGGCGCCGCCGCCACCCCCACCCCCTGGTTCCGCGGCCCCGACCCCACCACCGGCGAAGACATGCACCTCATCGTCGAGCAGTGGGCCATCCGCTGGACCGAGGCCGTCGACGCCCAGCTCATCGAGCTCAGCGCCCTCGGCGCCACCCTCCCCCAGGCCGCCGAGGCCCGCCTCCGCGAGCAGCTCGTCGCCGCCGAAGGACACGCCGCCGACACCAGCCGCCTCCTCCTCAAGGCCGCCCAGATGGCCCTGGTGGACCTCCTCGGACCCCTCCTCGACGCCGTCGAAGACGCCATGATCACCGACTGGCGCTTCGATCACCTCGCCCAGGCCCTCCAGGACTTCATCATGCTCTACGCCTACCAGGACGCCCTCGCCACGGCGGGACACGCCCGCGTCCTGGCCTCCATCGCCGGCCTCACCAGCCGCGCCGCCCTCGCCTTGCCCCAGCTCGCAGGCGTCGAGGCCGCCGACGCACCCCGCTCCCTCGACCTCCTCCAGGCCCTCGTCCGCGCCGTCCTCACCTTCGACGCCATCGACTTCGACCGCGACCTCCTCACCCAGAAGCTCGCGGAGCTGGGCGCCGTCGAAGACGGCAACCCCCTCATCCGCGGCGCCGCCTTCGGCGTCCTCTACGGCCTCGGCGGCACCCGCGAGAAAGTCATCGCACGCGAGCTGACCGGCTACCTCCAGGGCACCCCCGAGAACGTCCTCCGCGCCGGACCCTTCCTCGAAGGCCTCTTCATCGCCTCCAAGAGCATCGTCATGGGCAGCCGACGCCTCCTCGCCACCCTCGACGAGGTCCTCGCCCAGGTCGAGTGGGACACCTTCAAGCGCATGCTCCCCGACCTCCGCCGCGCCTTCACCCACTTCATCCCCAGCGAGCTGGACGACCTCGCCCGTCAGGTCGCCGACGACGTCATCGGCGGCGACGACCCCCCGCCCCCCGAAGCCCCCCCCTCCGAAGACCTCCGCCACGTCGCCGCCGACCTCGACGCCCGCCTCTGGGCCTCCCTCGACGCGCTGCTCCAGGACGCCCCATGAGCGACGAACCCCGCGACGACGACGCACCCGACGCCGACGACCGCGTCGAGCGCTCCCTCCGCTGGCGCCTCATCCTCGGCCGCTACAGCGAGGACCACCTCGGCATGGACGGCCTCAACCAGCGCGGCTCCCCCGAGGCCGCGCGGCGCGTCCGCGAAGGCATGCGCCTCGACGCCGCCCTCTCCTTCATCTACGACCGCGAGCACGACCGACGCGCCCACCGCAGCGCCTCACCCGACGGCCCCGACACCGTCTCCGTCCCCGCCTGGCTCGCCCAGGTCCGCGACCTCTTCCCCAGCGAGGCCGCCCACATCCTGGAGCAGGACGCCCTCACCCGCTACGGCGTCCGCGAGCTGATCACCGACCCCGACGTCCTCCGCGCCGCCGAGCCCACCGAGGCCCTCCTCCACGCCATCCTCGAGTTCAAGGCCCTCATGACCGGCGACGTCCTCCAGGCCGCCCGCGAGGTCGTCGCCGCCATCGTCGCCCGCATCCAGGAGCGCTTCAAGCGCGACCTCGCCCCCGCCCTCTTCGGCGCGCGCACCCCCAGCCCCGAGCACGCCCAGCGCACCTTCCGCAACCTCGACATGCGACGCACCATCCGCCGCAACCTCCGCCACTGGGACCCCGAGCGCGAGCAGCTCATCATCGACCGCCTCTACTTCCACCAGCGACAGCGACGACGCCACTCCCACCGCGTCATCGTCGCCGTCGATCAGTCCGGCTCCATGACCAGCAACCTCATCCACGCCGCCGTCATGGCCTCCATCTTCGCCTCCCTCCCCGCCCTCTCCGTCCACCTCGTCCTCTGGGACCACCGCGTCATGGACGTCACCGAGCTGGTCCACGACCCCGTCGAGGTCCTCATGAGCGCCCAGCTCGGCGGCGGCACCCTCCTCCTCCCCGCCCTCACCTACTGCCAGACCCTCATCGCCCAGCCCGAGCGCACCCTCCTCGTCGTCCTCAGCGACTGGGAGCTCTTCGGAGAGCAGGAGGCCTGCCTCGCCATGGCCCAGGACCTCCGCGCGGGCGGCGTCAAGTGCATCGGCCTCAACGCCCTCGACGCCGCCTGCCACCCCGTCTACAACGAGCGCTTCGCACGCGACCTCGCCGGCGTCGGCTGGACCGTCGCCACCATGACCCCGCTCCAGCTCGCGGAGCACATCGGACGCCTCACCGACTAGCCCACACGCGAGGGCCACCCCCGTGACCGAACACGACACCGACAACGAGCCCGAAGCCGAAGCCGACGCCGCCACCCTCTCCCGCGCCGACGCCGACAAGCGCGAGCGCCAGGGCGAAGCCCTCGAACGCGTCGAGCGCAAGCTCCTCCAGATCGGACAGCACGGCCTCCAACGCCTCAGCCGCTCCAGCCTCGCGGAGCTGGAGGCCCTCGCCAACACCGCCCACGCCGCCGCCCTCCCCAACCTCGAACGCCTCCTCCACACCCTCGCCACGCACGCCGCGCGCTACCTCGACCGCGACCCCCTCTTCACCCTCGACACCTGGGCCCACACCGTCAACCAGGCCTGGCTCCTCACCCGCGCCACCCGCGCCCGCTGGCACCAGGGCGCACCACCCGCCGACCTCCTCGACCTCGCCGGAGAGCTCAAGCGCACCTACCACGAGGTCGAGGGCACCCTCAACCTCCAGGTCCTCGCCGCCGCAGGCTGGGTCAGCGACTCCGGCTTCATGGGCGTCACCGTCCACTTCGCCGTCCGCGAACACCCCGGCCTCATCTGGTCCGGCGGACCCGCCCGCCCCACCCTCCACTTCGGAGAAGACCCCCGCGCCCTCCTCACCACCTGGTTCTCCGACTACCAACCCTACTCCGTCGCCCAGATCGCCCACGGCGCCTTCGAGCTCAAGCGCGCGCGCGTCTCCCACGACCGACGCATCTCCTTCCACAAAGACCTCCTCCTCCGCGAGACCGCCTGGGGCGGCGCCGCCATCTACAAACCCTTCGCCGCCTCCTCCTGGCGACGCCTCGTCGAGCGCCTCCGACAACACCAGCGCACACCCCTCGGCCCCCAGGAGCGCCTCCTCGCCTTCATCGAGCCCGCCGCCTGGGGCCCCCTCCAGCTCGACCAGGTCCGCTCACGCGCCACCGCCGCCCTCCAGGACGCCGAAGGCGCCACCCTCTGGATCGAGGTCCCCCTCCGCCCCGAGCACAACTACCTCCTCGACAACCTCCAGGCCCTCCTCGACCCCCGCCTCGCCTGGCCCCTCCCCGACGCCCTCGTCGGCACCCTCGGCGTCCGCGACGGACGCCTCACCCTCTTCCCCCTCACCGCCGTCTACGAGACCCCCGTCCCCCTCGACGGACGCAGCGCACCCTCCAGCAACGTCGTCCACCTCGCCCTCGAGATGGTCCGCAACGGACGCGACGCCCCCAAGGAGCCACGCCGCCGATGAGCGTCCTCACCCGACCCGAGATCGCCTCCCTCCAGCGACTCCTCCTCGACCTCCGCGATGACCTCAAGCCCCTCCTCGTCGCCGGGCTCGCCGTCGCAGACCCCGACCTCCCCGACGCCCTCGACGCCCTCGCCGTCCGCGCCGAAGACCTCCACCTCCGCGGCCTCACCCAGCACCTCCACGCCCTCGCCAACGCCCTCCGCGACGTCCCCCGCGCCGCCGACCTCTTCGCACGCGCCGACGCCACGCGACGCGCCTGGGACGCCCTCCAGCGACTCCTCGCCTTCTCCCGGCTCCTCCACGGCGAGCTGGATCTCCTCCTCGTCGAGTCCAACCTCCTCGGACACACCCTCCAGAGCGCCCAGAGCACCCAGCGCACCTACCCCACCGCCTCCCTCACCGTCCTCCTCCGCGGCCTCACCCTCACCCGCGACGCCGCCGTCTGGTACGGCCAGGAGATCCCCTCCGGACGCCTCGTCCTCCTCCGCGACCGACTCTCCGAGGTCCACCCCGCCGACCCCCTCCGACAACCCGCCATCTCCTGGCTCTTCCAGGCCCAGATCACCCCCCTCGACGTCCTCCGCTCGCGCGTCCACCTCCACGACCACCCCGTCGCCCACGCCCGCACCCACCTCACCTTCAGCCCCGGCTTCAAGGCCGTCCCCACCCTCTCCCCCACCCCCCGCGACCTCGCCCCGCCTCCCCTCCGACGCCTCGACCTCACCCCCGACGGCGAGCCCGCCTGGCACGACAACCCCCGCGAGCCCGTCGCCTCCGGACTCCTCGCCTCCGCCACCCTCCGCGTCCGCCTCCACCAGAGCCAGCTCCTCGTCACCGACCCCCACGGCACACCCTGGCCCCTCCAGCTCACCGCCACCCTCCGCCTCAACCTCCTCCTCCTCCTCCTCCGCGACGGCGCCCTCGACCTCCTCCTCCCCGACGTCACCCTCCTCACCGGCCCCCCCGGCGATGACGCCGCCCTCCTCCTCACCCTCCACACACCCCTCGACGGCCTCACCGCACCCCTCATCGAACCCCGACGCTTCCTCATCGCACCCGAGGCCCTCCTCCGACGCGCCCGCGCCGCCGCACCCCTCCTCCTCCCCCAGCGACCCGCCCTCGCGCGCCTCCTCGAAGCCCTCGCCGCACGCCTCGGCGGACTCCCCGCCCAGCTCGCCACACCCCACACCTTCGACACACCCCCTGACCTCCTCCACCTCCACCTCATGCACCGCGCCGGGGATCTCGTCCCACCCCCCGTCGCCCTCCACCTCGCCTCCGACGCCCTCCAGCGCGCCC
>CAUJGC010000374.1 GCA_963169075.1 Myxococcota bacterium | reverse complement strand
CGGCCGGGGGCGAGCCGCCCCCGGACCCCCATTTTATCGGGCGGCGTCAGGGGTGAGGCTGCGCAGCGCAGCGCGCGCAGAAGAGCTGTCCGGTGCGCTGGTGCATGCGCGCGGTGGAGCCTGCGGGGATCTCTTCGGCGCAGCCGTCGCAGACCATATCGAAGTCGATGTGCTCCTCGCTGAAGCCCTGGTGGAGCTGCTCGACGCCGTTGAGGATGAGGCCGCGGGCGTGGGTCTTGACGATCTCGCGTCGGAAGCGCTCGTGGAAGGCCATCCAGCGTCGGAGGAGGTGCTCGGGGAGTCCGTGGGCGCGGACGACGCCTTCGAAGAGGTCTTCGCGGTAGTCGAAGAGGTCGTCGGAGATCACCATCCAGTGGTGGGCGTTGAAGGGCTTGAGGCCAAAGAACTCGATCTCGCCTGAAAATACATCAAAAAGGAACTCGTATTGTTTATCAATCGCGCGCTCCTGGGTGACGTTGTGAAAGAACGGGGCGAGGCGCGGGTCTGCGAAGGCGAGGTCGTAGAAGTCCTGGAGGATGGCGCGGAGGCCGGGGCCGCGGCCGAGGGCCTCCCAGAGCTCGGGGTCGGTCGGTGTGGCGTCGAGTTTTTCGCGGTCCTGGGGCCAGAGGGGGTGCGCCGGCTCGAAGGGGTCTGCGAGGAGCTGCGCCCTGGGGATGCCCGCGAGGACGGCGCGGACGCGCGCGTCATAGACCATGTCGGGGTGCCCGGCGAGGAAGAGGCTGGTGTGCTCGGGCTGTTGGAGGCGGTCGAAGGCGAGGTCGAGGAGGTCGTGTCGGGAGGCTTCGGTGTAGGTGAAGCTCGCGTGCTGCCGGGCGAGGGCCCGGAGCTGGTCGCGGCGGTAGTGCTCGCCGTCGCGTGCGGCGTGGAGGAGGTGGATGGGGCCGCCGTGGCCCGCGCGGAGGGCGTCTCGGGCGATGCCGATGAGCGGGGCGAGGCCGGTGCCGGAGGCCAGGAGGAGGAGGCGTGGGGCTGCCGCGGCGGCGTCGTAGGTGCAGGCGCCGAAGGGGCCCTGGAGCTGGACGCACATGCCCTCGGTGAGGTGGTCGTGGAGCCAGGAGGAGACGGCGCCGCCCTCGGCGCGTGCGACGTGCAGCTCCAGGTAGTAGTCTTCGTCCTGGAGGCTGGCGATGGAGTAGGGGCGGGTGAGGCCGTCGGGCGTGGTGAGCTGGACGTATTGCCCGGGGGTCCAGGGCATCAGGCGCTCGGTCTCCAGGAGGAGGCGGAGGACGCGGGGCGTGAGGAGCTGGCGTTCGACGACGAGGGCCTCCATGCGCATGACGGCGGGGTCGGGCTCGTCGAGGTGGAGGGGGCGGGTGGGGTAGCAGACGCAGGGGAGGAGGTGGTGGGTCTGGATCAGCTCGGGGCGGAGGTGGCGCTGGGCCTCCGGCGGGGCGTCGCCCTGGGGGGCGCGGAGGACGCAGGTCTGGCAGGAGCCGCGTCGGCAGGAGAAGGCGACGTCGGCGCCGCCGCGGATGAGGGCGTCCAGGGCGGACTCGCCGTCCTGGACGGCGTAGGTGGCGCCGCGGTAGGTCAGGTGGGTGGTCATGGCGTCGCGCTCCGCTCAGGGGTTGGGGGAGTCCACGAGGGCGCGGAGGGTGGCCTCGTAGGTGCGCAGCCGCGTCTCCTGGTGGGGTGAGGAGGGGTAGAGGCGGGCCGCGCGCTGGATGAGGGGCATACGCGTGGCGATGGGCAGCATGGACCCGGCGAGCCGGGGCTGCTTGAGGACGGTGCGGAGGAGATCGGGGATCTCGTCGGGGGTGGGGCCTGCGGGCTCCTGGGAGAGGGTCGCGTGGATCATGCCCTGGGTGGTGAGGCCGTGCTCGATGAGGGCGGCGGTGTGCTCCGGGGCGAGGCGCTGGGAGAAGCGGCGGAAGGCGTCGGCTGCGGCGAGGGTGCCGCCCCACTGGCGGTGGAAGCGCATGGCGTAGGGCCAGAGGGCGTCGAGCGAGCCGAGGTCCTCGCGGCGCTGCTTGGCGCGCTGGAGCGTCTCGGCCAGGATGCGGGCGGCGATGAGGCCCACGCCGATGCCGCTGCCGTGTGAGGCGAAGACCTGGCAGGCGGAGTCTCCGAGGAGCGCGATCCCCGGCGCGACGAGGTGGGTGTAGGGGCGGCGGAGGGGGATGGCGCGGGAGCCGCCGAAGCGCTTGCCGCCGATCCAGGGCTCCTCCTGGAGGAAGTCCTCCAGGATGCGCTTGCCGGAGGGGTACTGGGGTTGGGCGATGGAGCCGGTCAAGAGCGAGACGGAGCGCAGGTCCGGGTGCACGGTGACGCGAAGGAGCGAATAGCCGCCATATCTGCCCACCCACGCCAGGTTCTCGCCAGGGAAGGCGCCGATCCGGTCGAGGAAGGCCTGGGCGCCTGCGGGGTCCTGGATGTCGTGCAGCTCGGCGGCTGCGACGCAGAGGTCTTGAGGCAGGACCGCCGGGCAGCGCCGGTGGAGGGCAGGGGTCTCGCGGCGCAGCGCCGCGGCGAGCCCCGTCGCGTCCACAAAGACCTCGGCCTCCAACCGCACCTCCGCCCGGTCCTCGCCGCTCCGCGCGCGGAGCGCGACAGGGCGCCCGCGCAGGTCCAGCTCGACGCTGCGTAGCTCGGTGTCCCAGAGGATGCGGGGGCCTTCCGGCGTCGGCTGCTCCTCCAGGGGCCTCCAGCACCGCTCCCCGAGGAGGCGCATGTCCACCTCCAGGACCGGTGTTCTGGGGAGCTGGACGAAGGCGTCGCCGTGGGGCGCGATCATCCGGTAGGGCTGGTTGCCGCCGTGCAGCTCGGGGTGCTCGGGGAGGGGGAGGTTGGCCTCCGCGAACATCCAGCGGGCGACGCCGTTGAGCCACTGGGCGCCCGCCTGGGCGCGCGGGCGCCGCTCGACGAGGAGGACGTCCACGCCCGCCTGGAGGAGGAGGGAGGCGGCGTGGGCGCCCGCAGGGCCGGCGCCGACGACGATGACCTCAGCGCGCCGTGTCAAGCGTTCCATGAGCGGACGATCTCCTGAAAGACCTGGCCCCGTTGGGCGTAGCTCTGAAACATGTCAAAGCTGGAGCAGGCGGGGGTGAGGAGGACGACGTCGCCGGGGGCGGCGGCCTCCAGGGCGAGGGCGACCGCAGCCTCCATGGAGTCTGCGACGCGGAGGTCGGGGAGCCGGTGGGCGAAGTCGCGCAGGAGGCGCTGGCGGAGCTGCCCGATGGCGACGACGGCGCGGGCCCTGGCGCGGAGGGCCTCGACCCAGGGCTCCAGATCGAGGCCCTTGTCCACGCCGCCGACGATGGCGACGAGGGGGCGCTGGCCGAAGGCGGCGATGCCGGCGAGGGAGGCGTGGACGTTGGTGGCCTTGGAGTCGTCGTAGAGGTCCACGCCGCGGAGGTGCCGCACGAACTCCAGGCGGTGGTGCGGCGCCTTGAAGCCGCGCAGCGTCTCCCGGGCCACGTCGAGGTCGAGGCCGAGCGGCGCGAGGAGCGCGACGGCGGAGAGGACGTTCTCGGCGTTGTGGTCCCCGACGAGGCGGAGGTCGCTCTGGTGGATGAGGCCGATCTCCTGGCCCTGGAGGCGGAGGCGCAGCTCGCCGTTGGAGCGGAAGGCGGCGTCGGGGTGGTTGTAGACGGGGCGCGCGGCGAGGCTGGTGCGGAGGACGCGGACGCCGCGCTGGAGGAGGCGGGGCTCCCAGCGGGCGACGGTGGGGTCGTCGGCGTTGAGGACGGCCCAGCCGTCGTCGGGGAGGCCGTCGGTGAGGGCTCGCTTGGCGGCGACGTAGGCGTCCCAGCTGCCGTTGAAGTACTCATCGACGTGGTCTTCGGCGACGTTGGTGACGGCGGCGCCGCGGGGGGTGAAGCGGTGCCAGGGGGGGAGCTGGAAGGCGGAGATCTCTGCGACGAGGACGGGGGCGCGGGTCGGGGTCGGGAGGTGCCGGAGGTCGTCCAGGGCGCGGAGGACGACCGCCGAGAGGGGGTCCCAGGAGTTGCCGCCGATCCAGGCGGCGCCCTGCGCGGCGGCGAGCTGGTAGGCGAGCTGGGTGGGGGTGGTCTTGCCGTCGGTGCCGCCGATGGCGAGGAGGTGGATCGGGCTGCCGTGGAGGGCGCTGGCGGCCAGCTCGACCTCGGGGATGACGGGGAGGCCAGCGGCCTGCGCGGCGAGGACGGCGGGGTCGTGGTGCTTGACGGACTGGGTGAGGATGACGGCCTGGGCGTCGCCGTGGTGGTGCGGCGCGCCGCAGCGGAGGGTCACGCCGGGGGGGAGCGCGGCGCCGTGCTCCTGCTGGAGGGCGTCGAGGGCCGCGCGGAGGCGCGCCTCGTCGCGGGTGTCGGTGAGGGTGACGCGCTTGCCGAGCCTGTGGAGGAGCTGTGCGGCGGCGATCCCGGTCCAGCCTGCGCCGAAGAGGGTGATCCGCTCGGCGTGGGGGAGGGGGTCGTGGAGGTGGACCATGGTGGCTCCTGGAGAGAGGAGAGGGCGCTGTGAGGCGCCGCGCTCTCTGGTCCTACCATCATCCGGGCCTCGCCCTCAACCGGGTTGGGGGAGGTGTGTTGTCGTGGCGCGTCCTATCCGTTGGGCGCGCCGTCGATCAGCGGAGGGGGAGGGCGACGGAGACGACCATCGCCGCAGCGGTCACGAGTCCGGAGAGGACGAGGAACATGAGGGCGGGGTTGTTGACGACGCTGTGGAGGGCTTTGCGCATGGTGTCTCACAGGGGAGGAGGGGGTCTACGCTCCGGGGAGCTGCGGGCGATGTAAAGCAGCGTGCGTGCCAGGATGTCCTTTTTTGCTCGATGTCGTGTTGGCGGGGGTCGGCGGGCTTTGGATCGCGCGCGGCAGCGCGTGTTTTGCTTGGATGAGGAGATTCTGTCTTGGAATCGTGTACCTGCTCCCCAGGTCATGCGCGTCACACCTGGGCTCCGGGGGGCGTCGGGGGGGTGGGGGCCAGGGTGGACGCCGCAGGCGCGGGGCTCCTGGGGGTATGTAGGGGTGTGTAGGAGGGGGTGGTCAGGTCGGGAGAGGTCCGGGGTCCGGCGCGGGGGGGTGACAGGGATGTCATAGCGCGCGGGGCGGGGCGCGGCGTCGGCGGGTGCGGGGCGCCGTCAGCGCGCGCACGCTTGATCCTGGCACGATGTTTGGATTGGGGTGGGTCTGCCCGAAGGTCGGAGCCAGCGAGTGTCGCCACTCGAGAATCGGTTGCTCCCCAAGCTTCCTTCCTGCCTTCCGGTCAGCGGGGTTCACCCTGCGGTAACTCAGCGGCGCAGGCGCGCGAGCGCAGCGTCGTTGCGGACACAAACACCAGGCCTCGGCGCTGGTGCGGATGTCCATCTCTCCTCCTAGACCAGGCCCCCGTGTGACCGTCTGTCATGCGGGGGCCGTGGTTTTTCCAGGGGGGCGTGCGCTTCCGGGCTCAGCCGAGGCGGACGCTCTGGGCGGTGCGCGCGATGCCCTCTTTGAGGTCCATGGCCCAGCGGGCCTGGCCGAGGGTGTGGCCTTCGGAGTCGATGAGGAGCCCTTCGAGGTGGGCGAAGTCGGTGATCAGGGAGACGATGCCGAATTTCTTGGGTCCGGAGAAGCGGTAGCCGCGCCCGTCGTCGCCGTCGAAGGCGAACTGGATCTCCATGCGCCCCGAGGCGATGTGGACCTTGAGGGTGCCCTGGACGGGGGCCTGCGCGGCGATGCCGTCGAGGGAGATGTGGCCTTCGATGAGGGCGGTGCGCTCGACGAGGAGCTGCTTGACGTTGGGGAAGGTGAGGTCCAGCTCCAGGGAGCCGAAGGCGGGGTCGTCGTGTCCGTTGTCGAGGACGCCCTCGTAGCGCTCTCGCCAGGCGAGGGCGATGCCGAGATCGGAGTAGTCCACGTCGTCCTGGTGGACGGCGCGGTAGTCGGGGAGCCAGCGGAGATCCTGGTAGCTCTGGATGGTCTGGGCCATGCCGCGGCGGAGGTCGGGCCAGCGGGGGGTCCAGCCGAGGGCCTTGAGCTTGTCGGCGGCGATGACGCGATCACCGCCGAGGTAGGTCATCACCGAGCGGTCGATGTTGAGGTGGAGGTTGCCGACGAGGTTGTGACGCTGCTCGATCCGCTTCCAGAGGGGGTTGATGAGGTTGGTGAGGATGCGGAAGAGGAGGCTGGCGTTGAGGAAGCGGGTCATGGAGGGCAGGAGGCCCGTGGGGAAGGGGACGGAGGGGCCGAGGTCGAGGCCGTAGGCCTGGATGGCGGCGGAGAGGATCTCGCCCTGGGAGAGGGGGGTGTCGTCCGCGACGTTGAAGATCTCGCGGGCGGCGCGGGGGTGATCGGCGACGAAGAGGGCGGCGCGGGCGACGTCCTCGGTGTGGACCCAGTTGTTGCGTGGGCCGCCGCTGACGGTGGGGACGTAGCGGAAGAAGAGGCGGAGGAGGGGGGGGAGGAGGAGGGCGGTGGCGCCGAGGTTGCGTGCGCGGGGGCCGTAGGTGAGGGAGGGGCGGAGGATGGTCCAGGGGAGTGCGTCGAGGGGTCTGGAGCGGAGGAAGCGCTCGGCCTCCTCCTTGGTGACGGAGTAGTTGGAGCGGGACTCGAACTCGGCGTCTTCGTTGAGGACGCCGCGTCGCGGCTTGTAGAGGGCGGCGGAGGAGAGGTGGATGAAGCGTCGGGCGCCGGCCTCCTGGGCGGCCTCGTAGAGCCAGCGGACGGCGTCCACGTTGATGGGGACGAGGTCCTCGATGGGGAGGGAGGGGTCGGAGAGGGCGGCGGTGTGGATGACGATCTCGGCGCCCTGGACGGCCTGTTGGCAGAAGGCGCGCTGGGTGAGGTCGCCGCAGCGGAGGGTGGCGCCCTGGGGGACGCCCTCGGGGGAGCGTGCGATGGCGATGACGCGGTGTCCGGCCCGGAGGGCCTGCTCGACGACGGCGCTGCCGACGGCGCCGGCGGCGCCCGTGACGGCGAGGGTGAGGGGAGCGTGCTGGGGGTCCACGGGCGTCTCCTGGGTGGTGTCGGGGGGGGAGCGGGGGCGCATGGCGCCGGCGGCGGAGGATAGGCCGAGGGCGCCAGCGGAGGCAAGGGGGGCTCAGGGGTCGAGGGGAGCCGGTGCGGCAGGCGCGGGGTAGGCGGCGACGCGGCGGGCCTTCCAGGCGGCGTCGCGGAGGGGGCCGAGGGGGACGGGGGCTCCCTGGGCGTGCTCGGGTGCGCCGTCGATGAGGAGGAGCTGGTCCCCCCAGCGTTCGAGGAGGACGCGCCCGTGCTGGGGGTCGTGGAGGCAGGCGAGGGCGCCGTGGGGGCCCTGGTCGCGGTGGAGGGTGGCGGCCGGGAAGCGGCGGAGCTGGGCCTGGAGGAGGGCTTCGAGGAAGTCCTGGGCGTCCTCGGGGGAGTCCCAGGTGAAGACGCCGATGACGAGGCGCTCCTGGCCGCGGGTGAGGGCGTAGAGTCGGTCGCCGTCCCAGCCGGCGGCAGCGGCGGCGTGTCGGTCGCCGCTGGGGTCGAGCTGGTCGAGCCAGGCGAGGAGGCGCAGCTCTCCGAGGACGTTCTCGTAGGCGGGGGTCCAGGGGTCGGCGCCCGGGGGGAGGTGGGGGAGCAGTGTAGGGAGATGTAGGGAGATGAGGGTGGGGTCGTCGCGCTGGAGGTAGCGCTCGGGGTGGAGGAGCTGCTCGCTGGACTCGGGCGGGTCGGCGTAGACGGCGTCGAGGTCAGCCCAGGTGCGTCCTTTGCGGACGGCCTGGACGAAGGAGAGGCCGAGGAAGTAGG
>CAUJGC010000373.1 GCA_963169075.1 Myxococcota bacterium | reverse complement strand
CAAGCTCGTCCAGCCCGGCTTGTCGGCCCCAGGCGGCAAGCCCAGCGGAGGCTGCGGCTGCCCTGCACCCCGCTCATCCTCAGGAGGCACATCCCAACACCTCACCTCACCCGCGCCTTTGAGGAGGCAGATCGAGTCCGCACCTGAAGACACCGCCGTCACCCCCTCCCCTTCCAGCGTCGTCTTCACCCCACCCCGCAACCAGCACACACCCTGCTTCAAGCGTCCC
Source organism: Myxococcota bacterium (assembly GCA_963169075.1). Classification (GTDB taxonomy): domain Bacteria; phylum Myxococcota_A; class Bradymonadia; order Bradymonadales; genus CAUJGC01. The sequence goes on along the minus strand of CAUJGC010000373.1, from coordinate 15,521 downwards.
TGGACGTTTCATCCCCGTCGTCTGCGGCTGAAAGGTCGAGGTCTCAACACAACATGGCACGTCGTAGGGCATCATCAACAACCGAAGTCGCCACCCTCCCCAATGAGGCCAGGCTGGGACACCCCAGGAAATTGAAGAGCCCCAAAGACACTGCCGTAGACTTTCGCAGTCAGGGGTCGGGGGCGTCGCGGTGCGTGAGGCGGAGGGGGTGGGGGTGGGCCTGGAGGAGGCGCCGGGCCAGCTCTTCAGTGAGGGCGACGGAGCGGTGCTTACCGCCGGTGCAGCCGACGGCGAGGGTGAGGTAGCGCTTGCCTTCGGCGTGGTAGAGTGGGAGGAGGAAGTCGAGGAGGGCGGTGAGGTGGTTGAGGAGGGTCTGCGCGGCGGGCTGCTGGAGGACGTAGGCGGCGACGTCGGGATCGCGTCCGGTGCGGGGTCGGAGGTCGGGGATGAAGTGGGGGTTGGCGAGGAAGCGGACGTCGAAGACGAGGTCGGCCTCGGCGGGGAGGCCGTTGGCGTAGCCGAAGGAGAGGAGGTTGAGGGCGAGGTGGTGGGTGGAGGCGTTCTCGGGGTCGTAGAGGTCGCGGATGCGTTTTTTGAGGTCGTGGACGGTGAGATCGGTGGTGTCGAGGGTCTGATCCGCGAGGTGGCGGATGGAGGCCATGGCGTCGATCTCGGTGAGGATGCCGTCGCGGACGGAGCCGTAGGGGGAGAGGGGGTGTCGGCGCCGGGTCTCGGAGTAGCGTCGGACGAGGGTGTCGGTGTCGGCTTCGAGGAAGAGGACGTGGAGGGCTTCGCCGTCGCGCTGGAGCTGTGTGAAGATGCGCTCGCCGTCTTCGATGAAGGCGGGCTCGCGGACGTCCATGACGAGGCCGACGTGGGTGATGCGCGGGCTGGACTGTCGCGTCAGCTCAAGGAACTTGGGGAGGAGGGCGACCGGGAGGTTATCGACGCAGAAGTAGCCGAGGTCTTCCAGGGCGCGGAGGGCGGTGGACTTGCCGCTTCCGGAGAGGCCGGTGACGACGAGCGTGTAGACCGGGGAGCCCTCGTGGGAGGTCATGGCGTGGACTCCAGGGGAGGCCCCGGCGCGTCGGTGCGCGCCGGGGCAGGGGCGGATCAGGAGGCGGGGACGCTCTCCGTCTCGATGAGGCCGTAGTTGCCGTCATCGCGTCGGTAGACGACGTTGATGGAGCCGGAGTCGGCGTGGGTGAAGACCAGGAAGGCCATGCTCTGGAGGTCGAGCTGCATGATGGCCTCGGCGGTGGTCATGGGCTGCGCGGAGTGCATGCGGGAGCGGAGGACGGTGACGTGGGTCTCGGGGGTGTCGCCGTCGGCGGAGAGGCTGACGTCGATGTAGCCGAACTCGGAGGGGTCGGCCAGCTCGCCGTCCTTGTGGAGGGGGAGGTCCTCGGCGGTGGCGTCGGCGTCGGGCTCGGCGGGGGCGGGGGCCTCGTCGGTGACGGGGGCGATGACGTGGACGGTGAAGGGGCGCTCGGGGACGCCGGCGACGGGCTTGTGGTCGCGGATCTTGTCCTTGTAGCGGCGGAGCTGGCGCTCCATCTTGTCGAGGGCGAGGTCGATGGAGGAGTACATGTCCTCGCTCTTCTCCTCGCTCTTGACGGTGAGGCCGCGGACGCTGAGGCTGAACTTGGCGATGTGCCAGAACTTCTCGACCTCGAGGACGACCTTGGCGTCGAGGGGGGAGCGGAGGTATTTGCGGGCGACGTGCTGGAACTTCTCGGAGGCGTAGTCGCGCAGCGCAGGGGACGCGTCCATGTGGCGGAAGGTAACGGCAACTTGCATCAGGTCCTCCTCTTTGTGGGGGGAGACAACGGGAGCGTCAGAAGAGACGCTTCCGCTTGTTGCTGGACAAAATACCGAGCATCTCTCGGTACTTGGCCACAGTGCGGCGAGCGATGTCAATGTTGTGCTTGTCCCGGAGGAGCTTGACAATCTTGGCGTCGCTGTGGGGCTTTCGGGGATCTTCGGCGTCCACGATCTGCTTGATCTTGGTCTTGACGGCCTCGGAGGCGATGTCTTCGCCTTCGGTCTTGGCGATGGAGCTGTTGAAGAAGTACTTCAGCTCGAAGATGCCCTGGGGTGTGTGGACGTACTTGTTGGTGGTGACGCGGGAGATGGTGGACTCGTGCATGCCGATGTCCTCCGCGACGTCGCGGAGGACGAGGGGCTTGAGGTGGTTGATGCCGAGGTCGAGGAAGTCCCGCTGGAACTTGATGATGGAGTTGGTGACCTTGACGATGGTGCGCTGGCGTCGGTAGATGGACTGGATGAGCCAGGCAGCGGACTTGACCTTGTCCTGGATGTAGCGCTTGGCCTCGTCGTGGCCGCCGTGGGCGAGGGTCTCGCGGTAGTAGGAGGAGATCTTGAGCTTGGGGATGCCGTCGTCGTTGATGACGGCGATGTACTCGTCCCCGACCTTGTGGACGTAGATGTCGGGGGTGATGTACTGGGGCTCCTCCTCGGTGTAGACGCGACCGGGCTTGGGCTCCATGTTGGCGATGAGCTTGGCGATCTCGATGATCTCTTCCTGGGGGGCGCTGAGATCGCGGGCGATGAGGTCGTAGCGCTTGCGCTCGAGGTTGGGGATGTGGAGGTCGATGACCTGGGCGAGGAGCTCGTCGTGGGGGAAGTGGTGTTTGGCCTGGATGAGGAGGCACTCGCGGAGGTCGCGGGCGGCGACGCCGATCGGGTCAAATTCTTGAATGACCTCAAGGACATCGGCGGCGAACTCGACATCGCAGTCCGCGGCAGCGGCGATCTCGTCGATGGAGGCGGTGAGGTAGCCGTTCTCGTTGAGGTTGCCGATGATGAGGACGCCGACCTCCTTCTCCTGGTCGGAGAGGGCGGAGAGGTGGAGCTGCCAGGTGAGGTGCTCGGTGAGGTCTTCGTTCTGGGAGAGGGTGGCCTCCAGGGAGGGGAGGTCGTCGTTGAGGCCCTTGTAGTTGTTGGTGGGGAGGGGTGAGGCGGAGTTGTCGAGGTAGGCCTGCCACTCGGCGAGGTCTTCGGTGACGCGCTCGCGGTCGGGAGAGTCGAGGTTGTGGGTGGGCATCTCCTGGACGACGGCGACCTCGGGGGTGGTGTCGCGGTAGTCGGAGACGTGGGTCTCGACGATCTCAAAGGAGGAGCCGTGCTCTTCGAGGACGGGGTTCTCGACCATCTCCTGGGCGATGAGGTTGGCGAGTTCCATGCGTGAGAGCTGAAGGAGCTTGATCGCCTGTTGGAGCTGCGGTGTCATGCGCAGCTGCTGGGCCATCTTGATGGTCTGCTTCAGTTCCATGGCCACGGGGACACCTCACGGGGCGAGGGGGTTGCGTTGTGGGGGTGTGTCGTCAGCGACGACGGCGCCGTCTTCAACGCGGACGAGATGGTCAGCGACCTGCAGGAGGAGGTCCATGCGGTGCTCAGCGACGACGAGGGCGACGCCCTGCTGGGCGGCGTCCCGGAGGAGTGAGACGAGGTGTTGGGCGCTGTCGGCGTCGAGGCCGGCGAAGGGCTCATCGCAGAGCCAGAGGCGCGAGCGGAGGACGCGGAGGCGTGCGACGGCGAGGCGCTTGAGCTGTCCGCCGGAGAGGGCGCGGGCGGGTGTGTCGGCGGCGTGGGTGAGGCCGGTGTGCTGGAGGGCGTCGGTGACGGGATCGTGGCGGGGAGGTCCGGCCCAGGCGTGCGCGGCGCGGGCGGCGGGGGAGGCGGCGGCGGCGCGGAGGTTGTCGCGCGCGGAGAGGTCGTGGAGGAGCGCGGGTCGCTGGGGTGCGTAGCCGAGGCCGAGGCGTGCGCGGGCGGCGAGGCCGAGTCGCGTGAGGTCGTGCTGCGCGCGGTCGTCGGTGAGGGTGAGGCGTCCGGCGAGGGGGGGAAGCTCACCGACGAGGGCGCGGAAGAGGGTGGTCTTTCCGGCGCCGTTGGGTCCGATGAGGCCTGCGCAGCGGCCCGAGCGGAGGTCGAGGGAGGCGCCGTGGACGACGGGGGTGCGTCCGTAGCCAGCGGAGAGGTGTTGGACGTGGAGGCAGGCGTTCACGGCGCGGCCTCCGGGGTGAGGGGCGCGTTGGCGAGGGTGCCGCGGGGCTTGTCGATCTGGACGGCGCGGGTGGGGAGGTGGAGTGAGACGCGCTCGCCCTGGAGGCGGGCGCCGCGTCGCCAGAGGACGGGGTCCCCGGTGAGGGTGAGGCGGTCGGTGGCGCGGTCGTACTCGGCGTGCGCGGCCTGGGCGAAGAGGTCCCCGAAGGCGACGCGGACGTGTCCGGAGGCGCGGACGAAGGAGGGGGGTCCGCCCTGGGGGTCGACGGTGGCTTCGAGGCGGTCGCAGCGGAGGTGGAGGTTTCCGCGTCGGAGCTGGACGTCGCCGTCGAAGGTGGCGTGTCCGGCGTCGGGGTCGAGGGCGAGGTGTTCGCTCTGGATGTCGAGGGTGGGCTGTGCTCCGGGCTCGTCCTGGGGCTGCTGTGCTGCTGCGGGTGCGGCGAGCAGGAGGCAGGTGAGGAGTGAGCTGATGGAGCGCGTCAACGTCACGGTCAGAGGACTCCAGAGGTGAGGGCAGAGCGGTGCCAGGGTTCGTCCGGTGGGAGATCCGCGGAAGGTCAGTTTTGCTGCCAGCTCCGGGCGCGTCCACCCCAGGCGAGGGGCCGTCAACGCGGCCTGGGCTCCCAGGGCAAGTGCCACAGGGGTCAATATAAGGCACGCCCACGGGGAAGTAAAGGCCGTCTCGGCGCAAGTGGTACAGCACTTGCTTCCAAGCACGTCTTTGGATTTGTCAAGAAGTTTTCGCGCGGGCGACGAGGTCGCAGACGGCGCAGGTGTCCTGGACGACCTGCTCCAGATCCTGGAGGCGGAGGGCGTTGGGTCCGTCGGAGGGTGCGCGGTCGGGGTCGGGCCAGGCCTCGGTGAAGAAGGCGCGGACGCCGAGGGCGGCGGCGGCGCGGAGGAGCGGGGGGACGAAGCGGCGCTCGCCGCCGGAGCGTCCGCCGTCGGCGGAGGGTCGCTGGACGGCGTGGGTGGCGTCGAAGACCAGGCGGAAGCCGAGGCGCGGGGCGTCGAGGGCGAGGGAGGCGAGGCCCTGCATATCGACGACGAGGCGGTGGTAGCCGAAGGAGGTGCCGCGCTCGGTGATCCAGACGTCGGCGGCGCCGGCGTCGCGGGCTTTCTCGACGAGCCAGGGGACGTCGTCCGGGGCGAGGAACTGGCCTTTCTTGATGTTGACGACGCGTCCAGTGGCGGCGGCGGCGCGGATGAGGTCGGTCTGTCGGCAGAGGAAGGCGGGGATCTGGAGGACATCGACGACCTGGGCGGCGACGTCGGCCTGCCAGGCCTCGTGGATGTCGGTGAGGAGGGGGAGGTGGGTGGCGTCGCGAACAGCGGTGAGGACTTCGAGGCCGCGCTGGAGTCCAGGGCCGCGGGGGGAGTCGCCGCGGGTGCGGTTGGCCTTGTCGAAGGAGGCCTTGAAGACAGGGCGTATGGGCTGGCGCGAGGCGAGGTCTGCCAGGGCGCGCGCCACCGCCAGGGCGTCGGCGGGATCGTCGTCGAGGACGCAGGGTCCGGCGATCCAGAGGACGGGCTCGGGCGGCGGCGCGGGGCGGGGGTTCATCGGCGGGCCTGGTGGTCCATGGCGGCGCGGATGAAGGAGGCGAAGAGGGGGTGGGGGTCGAGGGGGCGGGACTTGAACTCGGGGTGGTACTGGCAGCCGAGGAACCAGGGGTGCTCGGGCAGCTCGATGACCTCGACGAGATCGTGGGCGGTGTTGAGGCCGCTGAGGATCATGCCGTGGTCCTGGAGGCTGGCGCGGAAGGTGTTGTTGACCTCGTAGCGGTGCCGGTGGCGCTCGGAGATCTCGGGGCGCCCGTAGATGCGTCGGGCGAGGGTGCCCTCCTGGAGCTGGCAGGGGTAGGCGCCGAGGCGCATGGTGGCGCCCTTGTTGACGACGCCGATCTGGCTGGCCATGAGGTCGATGACGGCCTGGTCGGTGGTGGCGTTGAACTCGCGGCTGTTGGCGCGGGTGAGGCCGCAGACGTTGCGGGCGAACTCGACGACGGCCATCTGGAGGCCGAGGCAGATGCCGAAGAAGGGGATCTTCTGCTCGCGGGCGTAGCGGATCGCCTCGATCTTGCCCTCGGTGCCGCGGACGCCGAAGCCGCCGGGGACGAGGATGGCGTCGACGTCGCCGAGGAAGCGCTCGACGCCGCCCTGCTCGATCTTCTCGCTGTCCACGAAGCGCAGCTCGACGCCGCAGTCGTTGGCGATGCCGCCGTGGCGGAGGGCCTCGTTGAGGGACTTGTAGGCGTCGGTGAGGTCGACATACTTGCCGACGATGCCGATGGTGACGCGCTCCTGGGGTTGGAGGGAGCGGCGGACGATCTCCTTCCAGGCGTCGAGGACGGGCTCGCGGGTCCACATGCCGAGGGCTGCGGCGAGCTTGTCGTCCACGCCCTCTTTGTGGAGGAAGCCCGGGAGGGCGTAGATGGTGTCCACGTCGATGCAGGAGAAGACGCGGTCGGCCTGGATGTTACAGAAGAGGGCGATCTTGCGCTTCATCTCCTCGGGCAGCTCGCGGTCGGCGCGGCAGAGGAGGAAGTCGGGCTGCATGCCGATGGCGCGCAGCTCGCGGACGGAGTGCTGGGTGGGCTTGGTCTTCAGCTCGCCGGCGGCCTTGATGTAGGGGACCAGCGTCACGTGCAGGGAGACGGCGTGCTCGCCCTTCTCCAGCTTCATCTGGCGGACGGCCTCCAGGAAGGGGAGCGACTCGATGTCGCCCACGGTGCCGCCGATCTCGACGATGACCAGATCCACGTCGTGGGCGGCGGCCTCCACCGAGCGCTTGATCTCGTCGGTGATGTGGGGGATGACCTGGACGGTGCCGCCGAGGTACTCGCCGCGGCGCTCCTTGGAGATGACGGCGTCGTAGATCTGGCCGGAGGTGAAGTTGTTGCCCTTGCCGATGGACGCGCGCGAGAAGCGCTCATAGTGCCCCAGATCCAGGTCCGTCTCCGCCCCGTCGTCCGTCACGAAGACCTCGCCGTGCTGGAGGGGGTTCATGGTGCCGGGATCGACGTTGATGTAGGGGTCGAGCTTGATGAAGGTGACGCGGAGGCCGCGCAGCTCCATGAGGGCGCCGATGGAGGCCGCGGCGAGCCCCTTGCCGAGGGACGAGACGACGCCGCCGGTGACGAAGATGAACTTGGTGGGCTTCTTCATAGCTCTCTGTGGGCTCCCTGGCTTGAGGTGCGATCCAGAAGTTGACGCAGGCGATCCATATCGGCGGCGGTGTCCACGGCGATCCAGCCCTCCCCGATCCCGGGCTCCAGCGCGACGACGCCGATGGAGAGGCCGTGCTCCAACGCGCGGAGCTGCTCCAGCCCCTCGGCGCGCTCCAGCGGTCCAGGCTCCAATTCGCGCCAACGCGCCAGGAGATCGCCGCGGTAGGCGTAGAGCCCGACGTGGCGACCGAAGCCGCTGGTGCGGGCGCCGCCGGGGTGGAGGCCCGGGATGGCGGCGCGGCTGAAGTAGAGCGCCCTGCCCTGCCGGTCGGTGACCACGGACACGGCTCCGGGGGTGGCCTCACCGGGGATCATCGCCGTCCAGAGGGCCAGGCGGTCGGGATCGGCGGCGGCGGCGCGGGCGAGGGCGTGGATCGCGGCGGGCGGTATGCGCGGCTCGTCGCCCTGGACGTTGATCACGAGCCCCGGGCGCTGCGCCGCCGGGAGGGAGGCCCAGGCCAGCGCCAGGCGGTCGGTGCCGCTGGGGACCGGGGCGTCGACGCGGGTGACGGCGGCGCCTGCGCGGTCGGCAGCGGCGGCGATCTCCTCGCAGTCGGTGATGACGCGGACCTCGGCGCGGAGGGGGCGAGCGGCGGTCAGGGCGGCCTGGACGGTCCAGGCGATGAGGGGCTGACCGCGCAGCTCCAACAACAGCTTGTCCTTCAGGCGCGTCGAGCTGCGGCGCGCCGGTATCCAGATCGCGGGGTCGGTCATGGGTGCATCCGGCGGACAGGAGGGCGACCTCGGGGGAGGTCGGGCGGTGTATATGCCGTCGAGCCCCTGGAGGCAAGAGGATAACAGGGGCTCAGGGGGCCAGGAGCGGGGTGAAGGGCGGCAGCCCGAGGCGCGCGGCGACCTCCGGGGCGAGCTGGGCGAGGACGGCGCCGGGGGGCGCCAGGAGGGGGCAGGCCGTGAGGCGGACCCCCAGGGCGCGGAAGGCCGCCGGGTCCCGCGGGTAGTCCTGCGTGGCCGGATCCAGGGGGAGCCCCAGGGGGGCGTGGCCGCGGACGTCGATCCACTCGCGGGTGAGCCAGCGCACCACCCAGGCGCCTGCGGTGGCGTAGCGGCTCACCCCGGCGGCCAGCGCGGCGGGCAGGAGGGCGGGCGGGGGCGGCGCCTCGGCGCCCTCGGGCGCCCAGGCGAGGGCGGTGCGGGGGACGTTCTCGCGCCCGACGGCCAGGAGGGTGCGGCCTGTGACGTGGACCTCGATCGCTGCCAGCGGGGGGCCTTCGAGGGCGGCGGCGGTGAGGACGCCCTCGACGGCGCGGAGGAGGTGCAGGGGATCGGTCTGTCGCCAGGGCGCCGGCCAGCGGTGCAGGTCCGCAGCAGGCGCCAGGGCGTCGATCCGGGCGGAGGCGTCCCCCAGGCGCGCCTCGACGGCGTCGGGGGTGAGGTGAAGGGCGAGGCGGAGGGCGGTCATCGGCGCTGGTCTGGGGGTGGGGTTCGTGTTATGTAGCGCGGCGAGCGGCGCAGCCGCGCCGGAGCAACCAGGAGAACCCACAGCAGCGCAGGAGGTCAAGATGAGCGGAGGCTATCGCGTCGAGACAGACAGCATGGGCGAGGTGGAGGTGCCGGCGGAGCGTTACTGGGGGGCGCAGACCCAGCGCTCGCTGGACAACTTCCGCATCTCCAGCCAGACGCTGCCGGTGCCTTTGATCCGGGCGTTCGCCATCGTGAAGCAGTCGGCGGCTGTGGTGAACCACGCCCTGGGCGAGCTGCCCGAGGACGTGAAGGACGCCATCCTGGCGGCGGGCGACGAGGTGGTGGCGGGGCGCTGGGACGGCGAGTTCCCGCTGAAGGTCTGGCAGACCGGCAGCGGCACCCAGAGCAACATGAACGTGAACGAGGTGATCGCCAACCGCGCCAGCGAGCTGATGGGCGGCCAGCGCGGGCAGAAGAAGCCGGTGCACCCCAACGATCACGTCAACCGCGCGCAGTCCACCAACGACTCCTTCCCCACGGCGATGTACGTCGCGGCGGTGATGGAGACGCGGGGGCGGCTGGAGGGCTCGGTCAAGAGCCTCATCGCGGTGTTTGACGCGCAGAGCGAGCGCTACAAGGACATCATCAAGACCGGGCGCACGCACCTCCAGGACGCGACGCCGCTCTCGCTGGGGCAGGCGATCAGCGGGTGGTCGGCGCAGCTCAAGGACGCCTGGCGCGCCATCGAGTGGGCGCTGGGGCCGGTGCACGAGCTGGCGCTGGGCGGCACGGCGGTGGGGACGGGGCTGAACACCCACCCCGAGTACGCCGAGCGCGCCGCCGCCGAGATCGCGCGCCGCACGGGGCACCCCTTCGTCACGGCGCCCAACAAGTTCGCGGCGCTGGCGGCGCACGACGCGCTGGTGGGGCTCTCGGGGGCGCTGCGGCAGCTGGCCTGCGCGCTGATGAAGATCGCCAACGACGTGCGCTGGCTCGCCAGCGGCCCGCGCTGCGGGATCGGGGAGATCCTGATCCCCGAGAACGAGCCCGGCTCCTCCATCATGCCCGGCAAGGTCAACCCGACCCAGTGCGAGGCGCTGACGATGGTGTGCTGCCAGGTCATCGGCAACGACGCCGCGGTGGCGATGGCGGGCTCCCAGGGCAACTTCGAGCTGAACGTCTACAAGCCGGTCATGGCCTTCAACGTCCTCAACTCCATCGAGCTGCTGGCGGACGCCATCCACTCCTTCGAGATCCACTGCGCGGTGGGCATCGAGCCCAACCGCGAGCGTATCCAGGAGCTGATGGAGAAGTCCCTCATGCTCGTTACAGCGTTGAATCCTCACATCGGCTACGACAAGGCCGCCAAGATCGCCAAGAAGGCCCACGCCGAGGGCTCCACCCTCAAGCAGGCCGCGCTGGCGCTGGGCTACCTCACCGCCGAGGAGTTCGATCGCTTCGTCCGCCCCGAGGAGATGATCGGCCCCAACCGCGCATAAAAAGGGGGGCTCCGGGGGGGAGCTTCCCCCCCGGCCCCCGGAGGCGCCCTACCCGCCTCCCCCCACAATACACAGACAAGCCTCCTCCGGCGCGCAGCGCTCCAGCCACGGCAGCACCTCGGCCCGGCTGTGCGGGTTCGCCCAATGCAGCCCCCCCAGCGCAGGGACGGTCGCCGCCAGCCTCCCCAGCAGCGCCGCCTGCCGATCATCCAGGCTCACCACGCGCCGATCCGACGCCATCGCCAGCTCCACCATGTGGAGATCCTTCAAGACGGCGGCTTCACCTCTCCCTTCCAGATCAAAGGCTGCATCTCGCACCGCCGCCGAGTGCTCCCACCTCGGCACGTCCAGCCGCTCAAAGCGCTTCCGGGCCTTGAGGTTGCCGAGCCACTTCGTGGCGAAGATGCTGGCGTGCTTATACCACTCGTCCAGCACCTCTTTTGAGAACAATGCGCGCAGCTGCTCTTGAGCCTGGATGATCTCCAAAGCCTGAATGCAGGCTGGCGCAGGTGGGTTCGCGGCTCGATTGCCCTTCCCTGCTGCGCGGGCGATGCTGGCATCGACGACCAGCCGTACAGGCTTTGGGCGGCTCATCCCTCCTCTCCCTTCTTGAAAGGAGCCATGATGAACCGTCGCTCAATGTCCAGCTCCACGTCAGCGAAGTCGACCGGCCAGGCGCCGTAGGCGCCTTCGCTGTCCAGCTCAGCGGTCGTCACCTGCGTCGCGCCCTCCTCGTCCCGGTCAAACCAGTGGAGCGCGACCAGCTCAGGCTCGGCGCGCCCCTCCGCCACGGCGACCTGCACGGCCTTGAGGAGCACCGCGCTGTGCGTCTCCGCGATGACGCGGACGCCGCGCCGCGCCGCATCAAGGAGCAGCTCGGCCATCGCGACCTGGGCGTTGGGGTGGAGGTGCAGCTCGGGTTGCTCGACGTGGACGGTCTGCCCTGGTAAGGCGGCGCGGAGCGCGACGACGACAGGCATCACCTGCGAGACGCCGAAGCCCACATCCGCGATGTTGACGGAGGCGTGGCTGTCTTGCAGGCGGCGCCCGACGCGCAGCTCGACTTTGACGTCATCCAGCCGCTTGGCCTCGACCGCCCCGCTCAACCCAAGGCGTCTGAGATCGTCTTGAACCTGCTCAATCCGTGGATCGCCCTGCTCTCTCCACACAGCGAGGACGCTGGCCGTGTAAGGGGTGAAGGTTCCAGGGAAGCGGTGGCTGACGCGGGTTGTGGGGTAGGCGCGCTCGGGGTTACCGCGGAGACCGGGGAGGTGGACAATAGAAGAGTAGAAACCATACTCAACATCAGACCAGGATTCATAACTTTTATTGGGAGTTACATCTGGCGTGTGTTGTTCGTTTAAAAACAACCCGATATCACGCGGAACACCCCAGGTAAGCCATGGAAATGGCGTGTGTTGAGCCACGCTAAAAGGCTCCACAGGGTAGCCCTCAATCGAGTGGAAAATCAGCATACGGGAGGAGGGATCGCGTCCGAGCGTAGCCCCAGCCCACTGCCCTTGAAGTCGTGTTCCCCATGACCACTGCGCCTCCCCACCTCCACCTTGCCAGCGCAAAGAGTCTGCGTGCTGGACCTTGACGCATAGCCCGTCAAGAAGAAGTGGATAGGTGTCGAAGCTCGCCTCAAGCGTCTGCTTCATCAGCAAGAGCGGCTGCATCAGGCTCGACTTGCCGGCGCTGTTGCGGCCTGCGAGGAGGGTGAGCGGCTTGATCGCGACCTCGGTGCGATCGCGGAAGGACTTGAAGCCTTCGAGGCGGATCGCCTCCAGGGGGGGGAGGCTGTCGGGAGTTGAGGGGGTGTATCGGGGACGGTAGGGCATGGCGCGTGCTCGGGCAGATCGAGGGTCGGCTTGACCCTGCTTGAGTGGTATCTGCTCAGGCCGGGGGCGTCAAACCCTCCCTCGCCGCTCACCGGACCCGGATCGACGGCGCTCTACGCAGCGAGGTCAAGAAGAGGCGCATGTTGGCCTTGTCGTACTCGGAGGCGTTGAGGAAGGCCTGGGCCATGGGGGCGGCCTCGGAGCCGGGTCCGGCGTGCATGGCGATGGCCTCGTCGAAGATGGTGGCGGAGGCGTCGTGGAGGAAGGGTGAGGTCTGGGCGACGCCCCAGAGGCGGCGGGTCATGTAGAGGCGTGGGGGGACGCCGCGCTCTTCGTGCTTGCCTGCGAGCCACTCGCCCATGTCGTGGCGCTTGAAGTCGGAGAAGACGGGGACGAGCCAGACGCCGTCGTCGCCGCGGGCGGGGGTGGGGCGCGCGCCGAGCTGGGCGAGATCGACCTCGGTGACGGCGCCGGAGAGGCCGGCGCGGGTCTGGTAGCGGGCGTCGCGGACCCGCATGAAGGGCTTGTGGCAGGAGTCGCAGCCGTAGTCGGAGAAGAGCGCGGCGCCCTGCCCCCAGCGCACGATGTGCTCGGGGGCGTAGACGTTGATGGGGGTGGGGTCCGCGAGGGTCTCGGACTCGGCGCCTTCGGCGGGGATCTCGATGGAGGGGGCGTCGAGGGTGGCGAGGAAGAGGACGAGGGCGGTGATCTGCCCCTCGGTCAGCTCGCGGGTCACGCCGTCGTCGTCGGGGTCGTGGGGGTTGGGGCCGCCGCCGAAGTCGAGGTCGGAGCGGGGGTTGGTGTGGGCGTCTGCGACGCCCTCCTCGGCCTGGAGGCCCATGTGGCCCTGGGCGGACTGGAGGAGGAAGTCGCGGAGGGTGGGGAAGACGCCCTTCCAGCCGAAGGGCTTGACGACGAGATCCGGATCGACGCCCTCGAGCTGATCGGTGTCGAAGGTGACGCCGCCCTGCCCGTCCGGGGCGACGGTGAGGCGGCCGAAGTAGACGTCCTGGGCGGTGAGGGGCACGGTGACGCGCTGGTTGGTCTCCAGCGCGCGGGCCGCGGCGAGGTCGCGGGTCTGTTGCAGCTCGGCGCTCAGCTCGCGGGCGATCAGCTCGGTCCAGCCGGCGCCCCAGAGCTGGGGCGGGTTGCGGGTGTCGTGGGTCTCGGCGTCTTCGCCGTCGCCCAGGATGAAGGCGTTGTCGGCGCGGTCGCCGCTGCCCGCGAAGCCGCCCTTCCAGTGGCAGTTGAAGCAGCCGGTGGCGTCGGGGCCGCCGAAGGCGCCGCGCTGGAAGCGGCGCATGTTGGGCGCGGGGAGGCTCCCCGCAGGGGAGCCGGGGGCGCCTGCGAGCCCGTTGCCGAGGCCCTCCTCCAGCGTCCAGGAGCGGAGGAAGAGCGCGCGGCCCACGTCCACCGCCTGCCCGAAGGAGACGCAGCCGTGGGTGATCCAGGCCTGCTCCACCCGGAGGCGGGCGCGGACGACCTCGGGGCGCCAGGCCTCCATGAGCCGCTCCTGCTCGCGGGCGCGGCGGAAGTCCAGCCAGCGCTGGGCGTTCTCCAGGGACACCACGGCGTCCACCGGGCCGCCGAGGCCCGCCGGGGCGGTCCAGGGGGGGCAGGCGAAGTCGGGGTCGGGCTCGGCGGCGTCACCGAAGAGGACGTCTCCGAGGGGGGGGACGTCGAAGGTGGCCTCGGCGTCCTGCGCGGCGACGTCCTCCGGGGCGACGTCGGCAGCGGCGTCCTCGGGGCCGGGCGCGGCGTCCTGGGGGCCAACATCGGCGCCCTCCCCTGCGGGTCCGGCGGGGCCTGCGGGCCCGGCGGGGCCCGCCGGGCCCTCGCAAGCCGCCAGGAGGGCCGCCAGCATCGAGATAACAAGCAAGAGATCAAGACGATAGAGCTTCATGATCTCTCTACTCCACCAGCAGCGTACCGCTGCGGCTGAGGGACATGAGGAAGACCCGGAGCGCCCCCCGCTCCTCCTCCGGCGCGGCCGCGTAAGCGTCCCTCGCCGCCTGCCCCTCGCCGCCGTGCGCGAGGATGGCGTCGTGGATCGTGGGGGCGCGGCCGTCGTGGAGGTAGGGGGCGGTGTCTGCCAGCCCCCAGAGGGAGCGGGTGAGCCAGACGCTCCCGGGGATGGTCATGTCGGTGCCCGGGATGCTCTCGGGGTGGGGCTCGGCCAGCCCCGGGCCCATGTCGTGCCGCAGGAGATCGGTGAAGGCGTAGAGCGGCGTGGAGTTGGGTGAGGTCCCGTCAGGGCCCAGGCCGAAGTCCAGGCGCCGAGGCCTGGGCTCCAGGCCGATCTGAGCGAGATCCACGGTGACGCTGAGGTCGCTGACCCCCTGGGCCTGGTGGGTGAGCACCAGCGTCGGCGGGTCGATGTCGAGCTGCTCCCGGTGGCAGGTGCCGCAGCCCATCGAGCGGAAGGCCCGCTGCCCCCGCGCCCAGGCCAGGGCCAGCTCGGGGTCGGTGGGGACGCGGAACTCCGGGATGGGGAGCATCGAGAGGTAGATCGAGAGGAGGATCGCGTGGGCCTCCGAGACCTCCTCGTCGTGGCCGTCCTGATCGGGATCGTCCAGCGGCCCCGCGCCGAGGTAGACGGCGGGCTCCGCCGCGAAGCGCTCCATGCGGGAGGTGGACTGGAGGCCGTGGTGGAGCTGGAGGGCCTCGTCCACCAGCTCGGGGAGCGTCGCCTGGCGGCCCTTGTGGCCGAAGGGGCGGACGACCAGATCGGGGGAGACGCCCCGGACGCCGGAGGCGTCCCAGGTGCCGTCAGGGAAGACGGTGAGGGTGCCGAGATCCTGGCCCTGGAGGAAGACGCTGCCCTGCACCGGCTCGTTGAGGCTCTGGGCGGTGCCCTGGAGGCTCTGGAGCTGGAGCTGGAGCTGCCGGGTCATCTGCTCCGCGAGCACCGCGATGTAGCCGAGGCCCATGACGTGCGGCGCGTCGCGGAGAGAGGCCGTCGAGAGGTGCTGGCCGTCGCCCCGGAAGAGGGCGACCTGGGTGAAGGCGCCCGCGCCGTCCGGGCCGCCGACGAAGTGGCAGCTCCGGCAGGAGGCGGAGTCGAGCCCGCCCAGCTCGCCGCGCTGGATACGCCGAGGCAGCGGCGGTCGGCCCGGGGTGGGGACGCCAAGCCCCACCCCCATCTCCCCGTCAGACTCCCCCTCGAACGCCTCGTCCGCGAGGATGAAGACGGAGTCGAAGTCTCCGGGATCGGTGAACTCGCGGAGGCGGTAGGGGCGGACCAGGCGGCCGCGGCGCTCTCCGATGTCGATGCTGATGCCGATCTGCTCGTTGCGCGTGCGGATGTAGAGGTCGAGGGCATCGACGAGCGCCCCCTCGGTCTCCTGGCTGATCGGCTGGGCTGTCACCGCCGGCGGCTCGGGAGCGGGAGGTCGCGGCGCGTCGCACGCGGCGAGGGAGGCGAGGGAGGCGAGGGAGGCGAGGGAGGCCGCGCCGAGGAGGCGCAGCAGGAGGAGGTGACGCGGAGGCATGTCGCTCCGTGA
>CAUJGC010000372.1 GCA_963169075.1 Myxococcota bacterium | reverse complement strand
AGTTTCTTGTGTATTTTTGTTGTTGGGGGTGCCTCCGGCGGCTGGGGGTCGCTGACCCCCAGACCCCCGCTCACATGACGAGCCCCCACACCACCGCCGCGCCGCCGACCACCGTCAAGAGCGCCGCGCCGCCCGCCCACGGCAGGCAGCTCTGCCACCAGGGGCGCTGCACCGGCGCCGGGAGGTCGCGCTTCGCCTCAGGCGCCTGCGGCGCCGGCTCGGGCGCCGCCGCCGCAGGCCGCTCCGTCGGCACGCTGATGAGCGGCCCCGCCGAGAGCCGCGAGCGCAGCGCCCGGTTCTGGGCGTCGTACTCGCCGTCCGGCGTGATGGGGGTCGGGAGGTCGAGCTTGGAGAAGCCGCGCGACTCCGGCGTGGGCAGGTGCCCCGGGTCCAGATAGGGCAGCAGCGCCGCCACCTGCCGGAAGCGCCGCTTGGCCAGCGGCTGCATGCACCGCGTCACCAACAGACGGTAGCCCTCCGGCATCGCCAGGAGGCGGTCGTAGGCGTCCGGAGGGATCGGCGCCTCCACCCGCGGCGCCGGATCCACCCCCGTCAAGAGGAAGACCAGCAGCGCCCCCAGGCTGTAGATGTCCGCCTCCGGGCGGATGAACTTCCCCGAGATCTCGTCCCGGATCTCGGGCGCGCTGTAGCGCTCGCTCACGCCGAGCTTCGCAGCCAGCGGCCGCTGCTCGATGCGGGCGATGTTGCCCGTCCCCACCAGGTGGATGATGTCATCCACCCCGATCACGACGTGATCGGGGTTCAGATCGCGGAACGCGTAGCCGGCCTCGTGCAGCTCCCCCAGCGCCTGCGCCACCTCCCGCACGATCTGGAGCGCCCGGGTCGGGTGGAGCCCTTGCGGGCTCCGGGTCATCTCCTGGCGCAGCGTCTTGCCCCGGTGGATCTCCAGCACCAGCACCGGCTCCCGCGGGTCGCTCACCCCCACGTCCGAGGCCACATGGAAGAAGTCGATGGGCTCGGGCAGGAGCACCGAGGGCACCGTCAGCGCCTGCACCTCCAGGCGCAGCGCCTCGCGGCGCTGGCGCACGACCTCCGCGCTGGCGTCGTCCGGGTAGGCGATGGCCTTGAGGATCACCGGGAGGTCATCCAGGTGCAGATCCTCGCCTTCTGCGATCAGATAGCTCCGCCCCTCGGCCAGGAGCCCCGTGACGCGGAAGCGCTCCTCGCCGGTGTCCATATTCTTGAGGATATCACCAGGTCGCATGACCGCTCTTCAATGCTCCTAAACGTGCTCGCCCAGGTCGCGCAGGGCGCTCAGGACGTCCTTGCGCATCTCGGCGGCGATGCCGTAGCGCCGCTCGGGGTCGCGCTCCAGCGCGCGGGCGATGATCTGGCGCGTGGCGCCCGAGAGCCCCGCCTGCTCCAGCGCACGCAGCTCCAGCGCCGGGAATTGACCCGGCAGCTCGCGGGGATCGATCCCCGTCGCCGCGTGGTAGAGCGTCGCACCCAGCGTGTAGAGATCGAAGCGCTGGTCGATCCGGACCCCGCCGTCTACCTCGCCTTCGGGCGCGGCGTAGCCGTAGGTCAGCATCCCGGCGGTGGGCTCGGTGGTCTTGTCGCCCAGGCGCAGCGTCACCCCGCCCATGTCGATCAAGGTCAGGTAATCCTCCTTGGAGATCAACACGTTGGCGGGCTTGAGATCCTGGTAGATGAAGTACGCCTCCCGCCCCTGCACCTCGAAGCGGCGGTGCAGCCGGATGAAGACCGTCAGCAGCTCGCAGGCGAAGCGCAGCAGCCGCACCTCCCGCCGCGCCTCCAGCCCGCCCGAGGCCACCAGGTGCTCCAGCGTGTCCCCCGGGACCCGCTCCATCACCAGGAAGGGCTCGCTGACCAGCACCTCCGCGGGCAGCGGGTAGGCGCCGCGCTTGCCCTCGTAGGTCGGCTGCAAGAGCAGGGAGCGGTCGTAGAAGAAGTCGATGAGGGTCGGGACGTTGTTGATCCCCTCCTTCTTGCACCGGATCAGGACCTTCTTCTCCCACTCCAGGATCGCCCGCAGGCGCTGGATGTGCTTCTGCGCCTCGGACGCGTCGTAGGCGAAGTGCCGCGCGTTGGTGCCCCCGTCGTAGCGGGTGGTCTTGATCAGCACGCGGTTGTTCGCGCACCGCGTGTCCCGGGCGTCGTAGAGCACCCCCATGCCGCCCGAGTCTGCGAAGATGGCGTCGATCTGGTAGCGCCCGTTCGCCAGGGCGCGCGGCGGCGTCGTGTTGTTCAAGGTCACGCGTCGATGTGGAACTTCATGGCGAGCTTCGCCGCCAGGATGATCACGTCACCGTCCTTCAGCTTGCGCCGCGCGCCCATGTCCACCAGCTCGTTGTTGAGCTGGGTGCCCCCGTTGGACACCGGGTAGAGGATATACTCCCGGTTCTGACGGTAGATGTAGGCGTGCTTGCGGGAGATGACGCTCTCGCCGTCGAACTCGGTCAGATCCAGATCCGGGAAGGCGCCCCCGATCGGATCATAGCGCCCGATCAACGTCTCGTCGTTCACGATGGGGTGTGTGTAGGACGGCTGCTTGTTCTGGTAGACCACAAGCCGCGCGTCCGGGATGCCCGACGACATGATCCGCGGCGCCGCAGGCTGCGGCGACGCCGGGGTGGGCCGCGGCGCGGCCTGCGCCGGCGCCGGAGCTGGCGCCGCCTGCACCGGCGCCGCCTGCACCGGCGGAGACTGCACCGGCGCCGCCTGCACCGGCGGCGCCGGGGTCAGCCGCGGCGGCTCCGGGTCCGGCTCGAAGAAGGCGCTGGCCGCCGCAGGCGTCGGCGCCGCCAGCGGCGCCGTAGGCCGAGGCGTCACCGCAGGCAGCGACGGGCGCGTCGCCGCCTCCGAGGGCTCCGCAGGAGCCGCCAGGATCGGCGGCGCGATCAGGGGCGCCGCGGGCGCCGCAGGCGCCGGCGCCGGCTTCGCCTGGAGCTGCGCCAGCACGCTCTCCTCCGGGGAGAGCAGCTCCCCGGGGGCCGCCGGGGTGAGGCGCTCACCGCAGACCTCGCAGTGGGTGGCCTGGGGTTTGTTCTCGGTGTCGCAGATGGGGCAGATCTTCATCTCTTGGGCTCCGTGGAGGGCGCAGACAGCGAGGCGCTCAGATCAGGTCCGACGCATCAACCAGCTTCACCGCCGTGTCGCGGCGCTGGGTGGACTTGTGGCGGGAGTAGTTCATGTCCTCTTGCGAGAGGTTGCCCTCCTGCATGTAGCGGCGCTTCAGCTCCACATAGTGCTGCTGCATCTCGCGGTCGCCCAGCTCCTCATAGCGCTTCGCGAGGATGTCGAAGAACACCGACGCGCGCTGGTGATCCTGGCGCTTGGTCGCCTTGTCCAGCTCGCCTACGATGCGCCCGATCTCCACCTCATCAAAGACCCGCTCCACCTCGCCGTTGATCTGCGCCGTGCGGGCCGGGTCATCCGTGTAGGTCACCACCACCGACTGCGTCGAAGAGCCGCCCTCCAGCCCCATCGAGGGGATGTCGTAGCGCAGCTCCGCCTTCAGGAGCCGCATGTTCCCCGCCTCGCGGCGCGTCACCGCGCAGGTGATCAAGTAGCCGTACTCCTTGTCCCGCTCGATGGTCCCGATGGGGATGGTGATGGTCCGCGTCTCGCCGGGCAGCCGGATGTTCCCCAGGTACGCCATCTCCGGCGATGAGCGGTAGCCGCGCCCCGCCCGCACCTGCGGCGTGAACGTCAGATCCAACGACACGTTCACCGCGATGGCGTTGGTCAGCCCCTGCACACGGCGCCCGAAGACCGCCCGGATCTCCTCCGGGTTGTCGATCTTCTCCGTGAAGCCGTTCGAGAACGACACCAGCCGCTGCATGAAGGCGTAGTCGAAGTCCGGCCCGAAGCCGATGGCCTCCATCGAGACCCCCCGCGACGACACCTCCGCCGCCTTCTCCAGACAGCGCTCCTCCAGCCCCGTCACCTGCCCGTCCGTAAAGAGGATGATCTTGCGCGCCAGCGACGGGTCCGCCAGCGCGTTCAGCTGGTGCTCCGCCTTCTCGATGGCGTACTCCATGTCGGTCCCGCCGCCCTGATACTGATCGATGACGTCGATCCGACGCTTCAGATCCGGCAGCACCGACGGATCGTCCAGCCGCGTCGCCTCAATCACCTCATAGACCACCGACTGGAACGCGATGACCGAGATGGCGTCGCCCGGGCGGAGCTGGTCCAGCGCCGCCTTCGCCGCCTCCTTGACCTCCCGCATCTCCCGGGCCTTCATCGAGCTGGATACGTCCAGCACCAGGCAGAGATGCGTGGACACGGTCGCGGTGGTGTCCACGCGCAGCGCGTTGCTGGCGTTGACCCGCAGCAGGATCTTCAGCGCCGTCTCCTCGTTCGTGAGCGGGATGAAGGGCTGGTCCACCACATAATCCAGGAGAATCTCTTCCGACATGCTGCCTCCGCGCTTCGCCACCGGCCGGGCGCACCCCAGGGGAGGGCTGGGCCGCTCGTCTGCGAACTCGGGGCCGTTGTACCACGGGCCTTCGCACAGGTCCAGCCCCCGCAACCCCCCCGGCTGCGTAAGCTCCGGCCCTCCGGGACCGGAGCAACGCAGCCGGTCCCCCCCGTGACGGGGGGACACCGACGGGTCGCGTCCCGGCACTCCCAGCAGCCTCCCCCAGCGGCGGTGCCCCCCCGTCACGGGGGGGGCCGGCCCCGTTCCGCCGATGAGCGCAGCGATATCGGCGGTTACGGGGCCGGGGGGGTCAACGCTGGCTGTACCGGATCGGATCGCTGTTCGTCAGGAAGTAGAGCTGAAGCCCGACGCTGAATCGGTATTCACCCGAGTCGATGTTGTGCGTGTAGGCCAGATCGATGCCCGCGCTCGGAGAGCGCAGGCCCAGCCCTGCGGCGACCACGGACTCTCCTGGCCCGTCCAGCCAGCGGTAGCCGCCGCGCAGCGCCAGGAGCTGCGCCGCCAGGAACTCCAGCCCCCCCGCATACTCCCACGTCACGTGGTCCGCGTCCGGCAGGTTCGCCCGCGCCTCCCCGGTCACCTGCAACCCGAACGACGAGCCGAACGCCAGCCCGCCGCTCACCGCGCGACGCGCCCCCGCCTCCATGCACGGCCCCTCCTCGCCGCACACATCCAGCAGGTTGTTCCCCGAGAGCCCGATGAAAAAGCCGTCGGTCGCCCGCACCAGCGCCCCCGCGTCCAGCGTGAACCCATCCAGCACCCGCGTGTCGCCCTCGTCGAAGCGCAGGTAGCGCCCCCCAAGCCCGAGCACCAGCAACTTCGGCACGATCTGGCTCGCCAGCACCAGCCGGGCGTCGTGCCCGCTCAGCGTGCCGTCCCCCGTGCTGTCCTCATACGAGTACGCCGCGCCCATCGCCAGAAACGGGTTGATCTTCGAGTCGATCACCGACGCGTTGAACGTGTTGAGCCCCTCCTGGTAGAGGTACTGCCCCTCCATCGCATAGGTCAGCGTCGCGCCCACGCCCGCCGGGTTCGTGTAGAGCGCCCCGTTCCCGCTGGCGCTCGCCGTGAACGCCCCGGCCAGCCCCAGCGTCCGCGCGCTCTGGGTCATCCCCTGGGCGCCGGACTCCCCCGAGATCAGCGCTGCGATGAGCCCCACCGTGAGGGCAGACAGGACGAGCAGGAGCGGACGACGACGTGGCATGGCGGGCTCTCGATGCGCGGCAGCGGCTGGAGTGGAGCGTCGGATGCGGCGCGCAACCGCCCCGCACCTACATCCACCGCACTCTCAACCGCCTCGCCGCGCGCGTCAAGAAACAAGCCCGACCCTCCCAAGCCACGGGGTCAACCCACTAGCCACCGCGGGGTGAGGTGGTGTAGGATAGCGTATGGGCCTGCCGAACCTGTTGATCCAGGGGATGCGATCACCCATCAACCCAACCCGCCTCTTGAGCGCGACGCCCCTCTCTATGAACCCGCCGCATCACATCCTGGTGGTGGACGACGAGCCCGCGATCCGGGATGTCCTCCGGGACTTCCTCTCGATGGAGGGCTACGAGGTCAGCGTCGCGGTGGACGGCGAGGAGGCCCTGGAGCTGCTGGCCGCGTCGGACTTCGACGCGGTGGTGACGGATCTGAAGATGCGCGCGGTGGGCGGGATCGCCGTGCTGGAGGCCGCGCGAGCGCGCTCCCCGGAGCTGCCCGTCATCCTCATGACCGGCTTCGGCACCGTCGAGACCGCCATCGAGGCGATGAAGAAGGGGGCGTTTGACTTCCTCCTCAAGCCCTTCAAGGCGCCGGACCTCGTGCGGGTGGTCCACCGGGCGCTGGAGCATCGGCGCCTCCAGCTGGAGAACCTGCACCTGCGCGAGCTGGTGTCGGTGCACCACGCCACGCAGGGCATGGGCCAGACCTTGAGCCTGGAGGAGGCGCTGGGCCTCCTCGTCACCACGACCCGCGAGCTGACCGCCTGCTGCGCGGTCGGCGTCTTCACCCACCCCCGCGTGCGCGAGCGACCCGAGGTCAAGCGGCGCGGTCGCTGGAGACCCTCCAACGCCGAGCCGCCTCTGGGCGACGCGCTGGAAGAGGCGCTCCGCTGGGAGCGCGCAGATCTGGACGACGCCCAGCGCGCCGCGCTCGGACGCCTGGACGTGGAGGCCATCGCCGCCCACCTCGGCGGTCGCCAGACGGTGCTTGAGCGCGACGACGGCGCGCGGCGCTGGCTCCAGGAGGAGGGCAGGGCGGCCACGCCCCTCCGCGCGCTCCTGGCGCTCCCGCTGCGCGGCCGCGACGGCCTCCTGGGCGTGATCGTGGCCGTGGCCTTCCGACCCAACCCTCGCTTCTCCGAGGAGCGCCGCCAGCTCCTCCACATCCTCACCAGCCGAGGCGAGGCCGCCCTGGAGAACGTCCGCCTCCACGAGGGGCTCAAGGCGACGCTCCGGCAGACCATCCAGGGCCTCGTCAACATCCTGGAGGCCAAGGACCCCTACACCCGCGGCCACTCCGAGCGCGTCAAGCTCTACGCCGGCCTCATCGCGGAGGGCCTGGAGCTGCCCCCCGAGGACGTGACCCGCATCGAAGAGGCCGCGCTGGTCCACGACATCGGCAAGATCTGCATCCGCCAGGAGGAGCTGAACAAGCCCGGCCCTCTCAGCCCCGCCGAGTATGAGATGTTCAAGTCCCACACCACGCGGGGCAAGTGGCTGCTGGAGCCCATCGCCTTCCTCCAGCCTCTCATCCCCTCGGTCTACCACCACCACGAGCGCTGGGACGGCCGCGGCTACCCCCTCGGGCTGGCCGGGGAGGCGATCCCGCACGACGCCCGGATCATGGCGGTGGCGGACAGCTACGACGCCATGACCTCCAACCGACCCTACCGCCGGGCCCTCTCCCACGAGGTCGCCGTCGAGGAGATCCGCGCCCAGGCCGGGCGCCAGTTCGACCCCGAGATCGCGGACATCTTCATCCGCGAGATCCAGAAGCTCAAGGCCACACAGCGCGAGCGCCGCGAGCGCTGGGTGGACATCCTGGAGGCCCGCAGCAAGCGCGCGCACATTCCGGGCTATACAGACGGGCAGCGATCTGCTAAGGTGAGCGCTTCTGCGGGGGACGCAGAGTCAGATGCCAGCGCCCATCGGGGAGATCATGAGCCAGCAACGCAATGACATCGGCCCGCAACGCCAGGACGGCGAGGCGCCTTATGAAGCGACGGTCCGCCCGCAGGGCTTCGACGACTTTGTGGGACAGGACGCCGTCAAGGCCAACCTGAACGTCATGGTCCAGGCGGCCAGGCTCCGCGGCACCGCCTGCGATCACATCCTCTTCGCGGGCCCCCCGGGCCTCGGCAAGACCACCCTCTCCCTCATCATCGCCCGCGAGATGGGCGCCCAGCTCCACACCACCTCCGGCCCCGTCCTGGAGAAGAAGGGCGACCTCGCCGGCATCCTCAGCGGCATGTCCGCAGGCGACGTCCTCTTCATCGACGAGATCCACCGCCTCAACCCCATCGTCGAGGAGAACCTCTACCCCGCGATGGAGGACTTCGAGTTCGACATCGTCATCGGGGAGGGGCCCCACGCCCGCAGCCTCAAGCTCCAGCTCCCCCGCTTCACCCTCGTCGGCGCCACCACCCGCGCCGGCCTCCTCACCTCGCCGCTCCAGGACCGCTTCGGGTACGTCGCCCGGATGCGCTACTACGACGTCGAGAACCTCACCCGCGTCGTCGAGCGCTCCGCCCGCATCCTCCTGGCCGACATCACCCGCGAAGGCGCCCACGAGATCGCCCGACGCTCCCGAGGCACCCCACGCATCGCCAACCGCCTCCTCCGCCGCGTCTGCGACTTCGCCCTCGTCAAGCGCGTCAAGATCATCGACGCCGACCTCGCCAACGCGGCCCTCGAGCTCTTCGAGATCGACAAGGCTGGCTTCGATTACATGGACCGCAAGTACCTCTCCACCATCATCGAAAAATTCGGCGGCGGACCCGTCGGCGTCAACACCATCTCCGCAGCCATCGGAGAAGAGCGCGACACCATCGAGGACGTCGTCGAACCCTACCTCCTCCAGGAGGGCTTCATCGACCGCACCCCCCGCGGACGCATCGCCACCGAGCGCGCCTACCGACACCTCGGCCTCAACCTCGCCGGGAAGCCCCTCGACGACCAGGGGAACCTCTTCGACAGCTGAGAGAGATCATGAACGCCTCGCTCCCCAGCCTGCCCGAACGCCCGCGCGCCGAGACGCTCTCCGTCGAGGACATCGTGCGAGAGGCGCAGGCGGGGCGCCTGCGTGTCCCACGCTTCCAGACCGGCCAGCGCTGGGAACGCAAGAATGTCATCGATCTCTTCGACAGCATCCTCCGAGGCTTCCCCATCGGCAGCCTCCTCCTCTGGGAGCGCCCTGCCGATGCAGGGCGTATCCTCTGGGGCTCGGTGGAGGTAGAGGCTCAGAAGGAAGGCGCAGCGCGCTTCATTGTGGATGGTCAGCAGCGTGTCACCGCGCTGGTCGGAGCGCTGCTCCACCCTCAGGAGCGACCGCTGAGTGACAAACATGCGGTCTGGCTGGATCTGAGGCGGATGGAGTTCTTCATCCCACGCGCATATCAGGACATCCCACAAGCTGCGATACCGCTCAACCTCCTCGGGGATCGTCACCGACTCCTTGGTTGGTCTCGCACGAGCGACGATCCAGCCCTCATCGATCGAGCCTTTGAGGCGGAGGCATCGATCACCAGGTATGCTCTCGCTGTCTACGTGGTGCGCGGGACCGACGAGCAGGCGCTCCGACACATCTTCAGCCGCATCAACACCTCGGGGAAGCCGCTCAACGAGGTGCAGGTCTTTCAGGCGCTCTTTGGGGACAGCCGCGAAGCCCACCCCATCCAAGCGCTGGCGCAGGATCTCCACGATGAGACACGCTTTGGGAAGCTCCCCGAGGGCTGGCTCTTCCGCTGCGTCAAGGCCGTCGCAGATCTCGACCCACGTCACACCTTCTCGATGCGCGAAGCCCTGGACCCGGCGCTCATCACGCAGACGCGCAGCGCCCTGCTGACCACGCTGCGCTTCCTCCAGAGCGACGCAGGCTTCCTCCACGCAAACCTCCTGCCCTATCGCTTTCCGCTCCTCATCCTGGCGCGCTTCTTCCACCTCCACCCCAACCCCCACCCGCGAAACCGCCTCCTTCTGACACGTTGGCTCTGGCGGGGCGCCTTGCGGGCCGAGCACGGAAACAGCAGCGACCCCCAACTCCGCAAGCACCTGCGTGACATCACGCTTGATGAGAGCGCCTCGGTGCAGCGCCTCATCAAGCGCACCCCGCCGCTGCATGAAGACAAGCTGCCAGAACCCGAGACCGATTGGTTCGGCCAGGCCATGGTGTCCCGGGTCTTTGCGACGCTTCTTGTCCAACAAGGACCGCTTCGGGTGGATGCGCCGCTCTTCCTCTCCGTCGCTGAGCCGTGGACTCCAAGCCAGCTTCAGGAATGTCTGGAGCGCGAGGAGCCCGCGAAGCTTTTTGCGCCGCTTGGAGACGCCGAAGCGCTGCACGTCATCGCGGGCCGCGCCTTCCTCCCCAGCGGCGCGCGCCCTCAGGATCTCCTCGACGCGGAGCCCGAGACCCTTCACAGCCACCTCCTCAGCGAAGCGGCAGTCGCAGCGCTGCGCGCCGGGGACACGCACCGCTTCATCGCGCTCCGCGCTGGCCTCATGCGTGCGGCGTTGGAGCAGCTCGTCGCGCTGCGCGCTGGCGGCGAGGATGGGGACCGCCCGCCGATCCAGGCGCTCTTGAAGGCGGTCGGGGGCTGAGCGGTGGAGCCGATCCGCGCCGTCCATGTGTACGTTCACGGCGTGCGTGCGGGCGAGCTGGTGCTCCTGAATGACGAGCTTCAGGAGTTTGTCTTCCGCTATGACAGCGCCTGGCTCGTCGATCCTGCGCGCCCGACGCTGGGCCAGCTCTTTGAGGATCTCCGCCCAGGGCCCATCCGAAGCTCGGGCCTCCCGGGGTGGTTCGCCCACCTCCTCCCCGGCGGAGTATGGAAGCGCCACCTGAAGCGCTGGGCGCGCCTACACGTGGGGGGGGATGAGGCCGAGGACGACTTTACGCTCCTCGCGCTCCTGGGGCAGGATCTCCCCGGCGCGCTGACGTTGGAGCCCGCGCTCCGTAACCTCGCGGGAGACTCCCTCCCCGCCGCTCCGCTGGAGATCCCCGAAGACGCCGTGCGCTTCAGCCTCGCCGGTATGCAATGGAAGCTCTCCGTGAAGCGTGGCGAGCGGGGCCTGACGGTGCCTGGCGTCGGGGAGGCGGGACGCTATATCGCCAAGTTCGAAGACCCGGACCACGCGGGCCTCCCGCGCGTCGAGTGGGCGACGACCGAGTGGGCGCGCCGCGCCGGAGTCCTCACGCACCGCGCCGAGCTGACGCCTCTCTCCACCTTCCGGGGGCTCCCCGAAGGCATCCCTCAGCGCGATGGCGACTTTCTGCTCTGGAGCGCTTTGACCGCACGCCCGCCGAGCGCGTCCACATGGAGGACATGGCCCAGATCATAGGGCGCAGCCCGACCCAGCTCTACAGCGGCCGCTATGAGGAGCTGGCTGCCCTCGTCGGTGCGCTCTGCCCCGAGGACGCCGGGGGCTTCATCGATCAGCTGGTCTTCATGATCGCTTCGGGGAACGGCGACGCGCACCTCAAGAACTGGTCGGTGCTCTATCCAGATCGCCGCAACCCGCGCCTCTCGCCTGCTTACGATCTGGTCTCCACACGCCTCTACAACCCACGCGATGGCCTGGCGCTCTCCCTCGCCGGGACGAAGCGCTTTGAAGAGCTCAGCTGGTCATCGCTGGATGGCCTCGGGCAGGGCCTGCACTGGAGCCAACGCGCTCTTCAGGAGCGCGCGCGTGCTGCCTGGAGCCGCACGCTGGAGGTCTGGGAGCGCGAGCAGGGTCAGCTCCCCTGGACCGCGAGCGAGCGAAGCTGCATCGACGCTCACCTCGCGATGCTCCGAAGCAGCTTCAGGTAGGGAGCAGCGCGCTGATCCTGCGCGACGAGCCCACCCCCAGCTCCCCCGACCTCTCAAGTCGTCACGCGACGACCATTCTTGATATGAACAACACAATGGTCGTCGCGGCACGACACATTGTTGTCTTTATATCAAGGATGGTCATGCCAGCACGACCATGTGTCCACAGCTGTGCACAATAGTCGTCGCCGCACGACCAAGGGTCCACAGCTGTGGACCCTTGGTCGTCCCGGCACGACAAAAAAGCTCCCCGGGAGCTTCCAGGTCATCCCAGCACGACAAAAAAGCTCCCCGGGAGCTTCCAGGTCGTCCCAGCACGACCCCCCAAGCTCCCCAGCACCTCCGCTGTCATGCCCTGACCATCCAACCCCTCCCCAACATCCCGCCCCCCCAAACCCTCCACCCCCAAACCCTCCCCCCCGCGACCCGTCGGTGTCCCCCCGTCACGGGGGGGACCGGCCCCGTTCCGCCGACGAGCGCAGCGATGTCGGCGGTTACGGGGCCGGGGGGGTCACCACGCCACCTCGCTCTGGTTCAGCTTCAGCTCGGCGTCGTCGCGGCCGAGGGTCAGCTCGACGCGGTCGGCGTCGTCGGGGCGAGGGATGCGGACAGCGAAGTCCACGGAGGCGCCTGGGGCGACGCTCTCCAGGGCGGCGTCGCCCTGCTGGGTCACCTGGGGGCGCTTGCCGGTGGAGGTCGCGGTGAGGCGGATGGCGACCTGCTGGGCCGGGGCTGAGGTGTTGTTGCGGAGGACGCCGCGGCAGGTGACGGCCTCGGCGGTGGTGGTGCACTCGGAGGAGAGGAGGATGACGGCGCTGGCGCCGAGGCGCGGGAGGAGGCGCTCGACGTGCTCGCGGCGGAGGCGGGTGGCGCGGTCCCCGCTGCGCTGGGGGGCCAGGCGGAGGAAGGCCGCGAAGCTCTCGCGGGCGGCGGGGAGGTTGCCCGCCGCGGCCAGCAGATCCCCCAGGTAGAAGCGCGCCTCGGGCTGCTCGGGGTCGCAGACCAGGGAGGCCTGGAGGTCTGCGATGGTGAGCGCCGGCTGGAGGGCCCGGCGGTGGAGCATGGCCCGGGCGAAGTAGAGATCGCAGGCGCCTGGGTCCTCGCTCAGGAGCGCGTTGACCTTCTCCTGCACCAGGCGCACCCGGGCGCTGTCCCCCGGGGCCAGCGCGGCGTGGAGCAAGGCGAGGTGCTGCACCTCGGGGGTGTCGCGGGGGAGGCGGGCGATGGCGGCCGCTGCGGCCTCGAAGTCGCGGCTGTGGAGCCCCTCCCGCGCCATGCGCCGCCAGGTCTGCTGGAGGAGCGCGCTGAGATCGGCGTCCGGGTTCTCGGGCGTCGCCGCCAGGAGGTTGTCGAGGTACGCCATCCCCGCGGAGAGATCCACGTCCAGGATGCGGAGCCCAAGCCGG
Source organism: Myxococcota bacterium (assembly GCA_963169075.1). Taxonomy (GTDB): domain Bacteria; phylum Myxococcota_A; class Bradymonadia; order Bradymonadales; genus CAUJGC01. Next base: position 4,217 of record CAUJGC010000372.1, on the reverse strand, counting down.
AGGCGCTCGGTGAAGTCGGCGCCGCCGCCGCCGTCCACCGCCCGCTGGAGGTGCTTGGCCGCCTTGCGGGTGTCCCCGGCGCTGATCCAGAAGAGCCCCAGATCGGCGGCCAGCGCGCCGCTGCGATCCAGGCGCTCCAGGCGAGACACCGCCTGGGTGGCCTCCCGGGTCTTGCCCCCCAACAGATCGCAGGCCGCGATCCCCAGGCTCGCGCGCAGCGCGTTCTTGTCGAACTCCAGCGCCGCCCCATAGTAGCCCCGCGCCGAGGAGAGATCCTGCTGCCCCCGGTGCAGATCACCCAGCCGCGTCAACAAGATCGCCTTCTGGTGTGGATCGACCGCCTCCGCCACCTGCGCCTTGACCTGCTGCACCTCGGCGGTGAGACGCTCGCGCGCCTGCGCCCCGGCGCTCGGCGGCAGCTCCACCGCGCTCCACGCGCCGCTGTCCTGGGCCGGCACCGAGACGCTCAACGTCTCCAGGCGGCTCCCGTCCGAGCGCAGCTGATCGCTCAAGAGCACCGCGAAGCGATCCCCCTGGGGGTGCCAGTAGACCGCCGCCCGCAGCTCCGGGCAGTCCGGGTTGACGTCGTCGGGAGGGTAGGGCGCCCCCGCCCGCGCGTGCTCGCGCACCGTGTAGAGCTTGCGATCGGCGCCGTGCAGGAGCTGGAGCCGGAGCCTGGACTCGCACGTCACGCACCCCGGACACGACGCCGTGATGACCGCGTCCCCCTGCGCCGTCCCTGTCGTGGTCACCAACGCCAGCTCGCCCTGCGGGCTGGACGCCCCGGGCACCCCCGCGATCACCCCAAGCGACGCCAGGATCTTCTCGCCCTCCCCCTCGCTCTTGGCGCCCTCCCACGCCCGCTGCGCCTCGCCTCGCGGCGTCCCGCTCCGGTACGTGTTCAACACCTCGCCTGAGCGCGCGTTCGCTACCTCCAGGAGCGTGTAGCTCCAGTCCACCGGATCGCCCGCCTCGCTGATCCCCTTCGCCGCCACGGTGACCCGGCTCACCACCTCGTTGCCCGTGGCCGTCCAGCCGAGGAAGTCATAGCGCTGGGTGATGGTCTGCGCCTCGGCGGCCCCTGCGCCCAGCCCGAGGGCCAGCACAACCAGGAGCGCGAGGACGGGAGCGAGGGCTGGGCGATGGATCGGACGCATGGGCTCCTCAGGGGCTGGGCGCAGCGTCGCCGCGCGCGATGGGGGGCGAGCCTACACCGGGGGCTAAGGCTTGCCAAGCCCTGCTGAATGCCGTAAGAAAGCCAGGCACCGCCGCTGGGCGCGCCGCAGCGGCGCGTGCCGACGCCGATGCCCAGCCCCTCCCCAGCACTCAGGAGTCCTCGCAAGCGCGCCCCTGGCGCGTAGACGACGCCGAAGCAACGCCCATCCCGGACACTATGACGACGACCATGGACGAGAAGCAGATGACCGAAGGTCAGGCGGGCGATGTGCAGCCCGCCGAGGTTGCCACCGACGCCGCCCCCGAGGCGGCCGCTCCTCTGGCGGAGGCCGCCCCCGCGCCCGCCGCCGAGGTCGAGGCGACCGAAGCCGCCCCCGCCGAGGAAGAGGCCGCGCGCCCCCTGCGCCGCGTGGTGGATGTGAGCGCCCCCCAGGAGGCCGCCCCGGCGCCGGCCCCCGCCCCGGCGCCCACCCCCGCCCCCGAGGAGCCCCAGGAGGACTTCGGCGCGCTCCTCGACGCCTCCGAGACCGCCCAGGCCGCCACCCGCGTCCAGGCCGGTGACAAGGTCCAGGGCCGCATCGTCCACATCGGCGACGACAACCTCTTCGTCGACCTCGGCGCCAAGATGGAGGGCTGGATCTCCCGCGGCGAGTTCACCGACGCGGACGGCAACCTCACCGTCGCCGCTGGCGACACCATCGAGGCCTACGTCGTCGAAGACTCCGCCGCTGGCGTCCACCTCTCCAAGGCCCTCGGCCAGGCCTCCGAGGCCTACGAGGCCCTCCGCACCGCCTGGGAGAGCGGCGTCCCCGTCGAAGGCGCTGTCACCGGCGTCAACAAGGGCGGCTACGACGTGCAGGTCCTCGGCCAGCGCGCCTTCTGCCCCATGTCCCAGATCGACCTCCACTTCACCGACAAGCCCGAGACCCACGTCGGCCAGACCTACACCTTCAAGGTGATCGGCCTGGACCAGAAGGGCAAGCGCATCAACATCAAGCTCTCCCGTCAGGAGCTGCTCAAGGCCGAGCGCGCCGACAAGCAGCGCGCCACCCTCGCCACCCTCGAAGAGGGCCAGGTCCGCGAGGGCACCGTCCGCAGCGTCCAGCCCTTCGGCGTCTTCGTCGATCTCGGCGGCGTCGACGGCCTCATCCACGTCTCCGAGCTCTCCTGGAACCGCGTCGGCGACCCCAACGAGCTTGTCCAGGTCGGCCAGAGCGTCACCGTCAAGGTCCTCCGCATCGAGGACGCCGGACGCGGCCCCGACAAGATGCGCATCAGCCTCTCCATGAAGGCCGCCCAGGAGTCCCCCTGGGACGCCGTGGGCGACCGCTTCGTCGAGGGTCAGGAGTACACCGGCACCGTCGTCCGCCTGGAGAGCTTCGGCGCCTTCATCCAGCTCGACCAGGGGCTCGACGGCCTCGTCCACGTCTCCGAGCTCTCCCACCGCCGCATCGCCCACCCCCGCGAGGTCGTCCGCGTCGGGGATCAGGTCCAGGTCAAGATCCTCAGCATCGACTTCGAGCGCGAGCGCATCAGCCTCTCCCTCAAAGAGCTGCAGGCCGACCCCTGGGCCGAGGCCACCCAGCGCTACCCCGAGGGCGCCGAGGTCGAGGGCACCGTCGAGAAGGTCGAGCGCTTCGGCGTCTTCGTCCGCCTCGAAGCCGGCCTCACCGCCCTCCTCCCCCAGTCCGAGCTCAACACCGAGCCCGGTCGTGACCCCGGCCTCGACTTCAAGGCAGGCGATCAGGTCACCGCGCGCATCCTCGCCGTGGACCCCGAGCGCCGCCGCCTCACCCTGACCCGCAAGCCCGCGGGCGCCTCCTCCGCAGAGGCTCCTGCTGGCGACGCGCGCCCCTCGCGTCCCCGCCCCCCCCGGCGGGACAACAAGGAGCGCAGCGGCGGCGGCGGCGGAACCCCCAAGGCCTACTACGAGGACACGGGGCGCGGAAACGGCCTCGGCACGCTCGGGGATCTCCTGGGCAACCGCCTCAAAGGCCGCAAATGAGCTGCGATGACGTGAGGTGACCCTATGGCTGCGCTGCGCCACATCATATCAGGCACCGACTTCTCCGAGACGTCCAAAGGCGCGCTCAGCGAGGCGCTCCGCCTGACGGTCCAACGCCCCGGAGGGCACCTCACCGTCGTCCACGTCACCGCCCGCACCGGCGACGAGGCCCACCGCCAGCTCCGCGCCGAGGTCGAGTCCTTCGTCCTCGGCCTCCCGGCGGCGGCGGGCCTCGACCCCGCGCGCCTCACCTGCGCTGTCGTCGCAGGCGGCATCGCTGAGGGCATCGCCGCGGTGGCCGAGGCCGCCTCCGCTGACCTCATCGTCGTCGGGCCGCTCCGCAGGGGCTTCGTCGAGCGCTACGTCCTCGGCGGCACCGCCGAGCAGCTCGTCTCACGCACCCACGTCCCGGTCCTCTCCACCACCGGCCCCCACATCGGCGGCTACAAGCACATCCTCGTCCCCGTGGACTTCTCCGAGCTGAGCGCCCGCGTGCTCTCCTTCGCTGGCGCCTTCGTCGAAGACGCCCACGGCGCGGTCAGCCCCGACGCCCACATCGATCTCCTCCACGCCTTCACCGCCCCCGGCGGCGTCCACGCCCACAGCGCCCTCAAAGAGCTGACCCGCGAGCTGGAGGCCGAGCTGACCGCGCGCCTCAAAGAGTTCGCGGCGCGCTGCGGCGTCGCGGACCGCGTCCGCTCCTGGCGCGCCGTCCACGGCGTCTCCCAGGACGTCATCCCCCGCGAGGCCCACGCCTGCGGCGCCGACATCGTCTTCATGGGCAGCGGCGGCAAGGGCGCCCTCAGCCGACGCATCCTCGGCAGCACCACCAGCGCCGTCATGAACGAGACGACCCTCCCCATGCTGGTCGTCTGGCCCTGACCCCCCCGGGGGCGTAACGTCCAACCCTCCGGGATTGGACGAACGCCCCCGGTCCCCCCCGTGACGGGGGGCCCCCGTCGGGCCGCGCCGCGCCGGCCTGACGCCGCGGGAGGGGCGGCCGAGGCCGCCCCCGCAGAGGGCGCCCCAGCCCCCC
>CAUJGC010000371.1 GCA_963169075.1 Myxococcota bacterium | reverse complement strand
TCGTTCGGTCTGGTGCCGGCGCAGGCCTGGGGTGGGGGCGGGCGGGGCGGGGGGTGGCGCGCGCTGGGCGGGGCGGAGGTGCTGCGGGCCGAGAACGGCTTTCTCTTTGAGGACGCGCAGGAGACGGTGAAGCGCCGGGAGAACGCCGACGCGCGGCGGTTGAGCGGGCTGGTGTCGGCGTCGGGGCCGGGGCTCGGGGGGGAGGTGGGGGTGGTGGGGTGGGGGTCGGGGCTGGAGCGCGGGGTGGGGGGGCCGGGGGAGTTTCAGGAGCGCTTCCAGGGCGCGCGGCAGGAGGAGGCGGGGGGCGTCGCGGCGGCGCGGGCGTCCTGGTCGGGGCTGGGGGAGGGCGGGTGGGCGGACGTGCGGGCGCGGGTGGGGCATCGCTGGGGGGTGTCGTCCTACCGCAACCCGCGGCCGCTCCTGACCAGCGCGGCGGCCTATCGGGTGGAGGCGACGGAGCACGCGGTGGAGGCCGGGCTGGAGGGCTCGGGGTGGCTTGGGGCGGCGTCGGTGCACGGGCTGATCGAGGGGCGTCAGGCGTGGCTGGCGCGGGTGCGCGCGGGTGCGGCGGGGTCGGGGGAGGAGCGCTTCGCGCGGGGGAGCGGGGCGGCGGCGATCTTTGGGGATGTGTCGGCGCCAGGGGTGCGCCTGCTGCCTGCGCTGCGGCTGGAGGGTGTGGAGGGCGCGGGTGCGTCGGCGCTGCCCTGGCTTGGGGCGTCGCTGCCGCTGGGGGGGGGCTGGGCGCTGCGGGGGAACGCGGGGCGGGCGTGGCGCGCGCCCTCGCTGGATGAGCTCTATCTGGCGGAGGAGCTGATCACCGGCGATCCGTCGCTGCGCCCCGAGGACGCGTGGAGCGCGGAGGTGGGGGCGTCGTGGCGCGGTGAGGGGTCGTCGGCGTCGGCGGTGGTGTACGGGAGCCGGGTGGAGGACATCATCCTCTTCCTGCCGGTGAGCGCGGCGCGCTACCGGGCGCAGAACGCGGGAGACGCCGAGGTGGCGGGGGTGGAGGTCGAGGGGGTGTGGTCGCTGGGCGGCGGGGTGAGCCTGCGGGGGGCGGGGGGGTGGACGCGGGCGCGCTTCGCGTATGCGCCCCATGATCCGCTGCCCGGCGTGCCGGGGTGGAGCGGGAGCGCGGAGGTGCGGGCGCGGCAGGGCGGGGTGGAGGTCTTTGGGCGAGGGCGCGGTCGGTCCTCGCTGCCGCTGGACAACTTTGGTAACCTGTCGGCCCCCGGCTGGGTGTCGTGGGACGCGGGGGTGATGTGGGGGCCGGTGGAGGGGTGGGTCGTCAGCCTGGTCGGCCGGAACCTCGCGGATGTCAGGACGGCGGAGGACGCGCTCCAGACGCCGCTGCCAGGGAGGAGCGCGCATGTACAGATCACCTGGGTGGGCGGCGCTGGCGGCGCTGGCGGCGCTGGCGGGGTGCGGTGAGGGGAGCGCGCCGGAGCCGGTGGATCCGGGGGGGCTGCCGCCCTTTGACGAGGCGGCGTGCGGGCTGCCTCGGGTGACGCCTGACGTGACGCCCCGGCTGGCGGTGACGGGGGTGACCAACAACGCGGTGGTGGTGGACGGGGAGGCGGTGTGGGTGGTCCACTCGGGGGACAACACGGTGGGGCGTCTTGATGTATCCAGCGGCGTATTTGATAGGGGTTTTATCGATACAGGGGATGGGCGCAACCCGTGGGCGCTGGCGTCCGACGGCGCGCGGCTGTGGATCAGCAACTACGCGACCTCCACGGTGACGGTGGCGCGGCGCAGCGACGGGGCGGTGCTTGGCGAGGTGGCGATCGAGGCGGTGGCGCCCTCGGGGATCGTGGCGGCGGGCGGGTTGGTGCTGGTGGCGAGCAGCGGCTTTGTCGGGCCGGAGTTCGGGCCGTCCGGGGTGGTGGTGCTGCGAGCGTTGGAGGAGGCGCCGTGGCTGGAGCCGCTGGGGTTTCTGCCGAGCCCGGCGCGGAACGCGTCCTCGCTGACGGTGGACCCGGCGCGGGGTCGGGTCTATGTGGTCTACACCGGCGCGCGGGGCTTCGACCCGGCGACCGGCGACGTGATCGTGACCAGCGACGGGGCGGTGGAGGTGCTGGACCTGGCGGCGCTCCAGGCGGGGGAGCTGGACAAGGCGGTGCTGCTCCACCTGCCGCTGCGCCGCGATCCGTCGGACCCCTTCAGCGGCGGCCCCCGGAGCCTCCAGCTCAGCGCCGACGGGCGCTGGGGTTATCTGCCCTCGGCGTCCTCCCCGGCGATCTACAAGCTGGATCTGGAGCGGCTGGTGTGGGCGCGGGACGCGTCGGACCCGATCCCGGGCTACGTCGGCGCCGGGAACCAGCTCACCGCGCTGGCGATGCGGGGGGACGGGCTGGCGTGGGTGGTGGCCTACAATCAGGACGCCGCCTATCTGCTGGACACCTCGTGTGACGCGACGGTGGCCGGTCCCTTCGATCTGGGTGAGACGCCGCTCCTGGAGGGGGCGCTCGACATCGCCTGGGACGAGGCCACCCAGCAGGGCTGGGTCATCTTGAGCGTGTCGAGCGCGCTGGCGCAGGTGCGGGATTCATCACGTTGAGGGAGCTGCTCGCATGGATTTGAAGGATCAACAGGTCGCGGTGGTCGGGCGCTTCGCCGGGGTGGACAAGAAGTGGGCGATGGGGCTCCTCGGGGCCTGCGGGGCGGAGGTGCAGGATCGGATCAAGAAGCAGACGGCGGTGGTCTTCGCCGGGGAGAAGGCCGAGAAGCACGAGGCGAAGGCCCGGGCGCAAGGCTGCGCGGTGCTGGATGAGGCGTCGCTGCTGGCGTGGATCGCGTCGGCGCCGGTGCCCAGCGTGGCTCAAGGTGAGGGCGTGACGCCTGCGGCGTCGCCCAGGGTTCGGGTGGGGGACGCGAGCTTCCTGCACCCGGGCACGCTCCTGAGCGTCACGCGGGTCGATGACGTGTACTGGGCAGCGGCGAGGTGGAGGGGGTGTGCTCGGTGGTGCAGCTCATGAGCGGCTCGCCGTGCGAGGTCGGCGTCTGGCTGCCAGGGGAGCGCGAGCTGGTGACCGCGTGGTCCAGCCACGACCTGACGGAGCTGACGCTCTGGGACGTCGAGGCAGGGGAGAAGGTCCGGGAGATCAAGACCTACATCGGCCCGGGCGGCGTCATGTCGCTGCACCTGCTCCCTGGCACCCGGCGGGTGATCTTCCGCGAGCGCGGCATCTCGGTGGCCTGCGTAGACCTCGACACAGGCGAGGTCTGCTGGCACCTGAGCGACGTGGCGCTCTATGCGCCGATCGGCTGGGACGGGGCTGCGGTGCTCTTCGGGGATGATCGCCGCATGGTGCACCTGGACCCCCTGTCGGGCGCACGCCTGGACCCGCCGCAGCTCTCCGGGGCGTGTCGGGGCGTCGTCGCCACCCGGACGCGGGTGGTGGCGCAGGCCGGGACGGACGCCTGGAGCTTCGACGCGGCCACAGGCGAGGCGCTCGACGGCCAGCGCGCGCGCTTCCTGGGCGCGGAGGTGGATCAGGGGGAGGTCTTGATGGGGGCGCGCCCCGTGGCGCAGGGCGCGGAGCTGCGGCTGGTGCGCTACAGGGTGGACACCGGGCTCGTCCAGCCGGTCGGAGCGGGCGGCATCGCCGCGGCGGCGCTGCGCGGCGATCTCGTGCTCGTCGGCGCCAACTACGCCGGCGCGGCCCGGGAGCTGGCGCTGTGGACCCGCAGCGGCGCCCGGCGCGGCAGGCTGCGGAGCGGCCTGTCCGGGCGCGTCGCGGTGACCGCCGACGGCAGCGCCGCCGTAGACGCCACCGAGCGCGCCCTCCAGGTCTGGAGCCTGGAGAACACCACCCTCCGCTGGCAGCGCGCCACCCCCCACGCCGCAGACATCGCGATCCTGGTCGCAGCCCCCGAAGGCGCGCGCTTCGCCACCGCAGACGACACCTCCGTCGCCGTCTGGGAGGCCGGAGGAGACGGCCGCGCGCTGGCCTGCTTCGCGCTCCCCGCGGCGCCTGCGGCGCTCTGCTTCGCCAGCCCGGACGTGCTGCTCGTCGTGCTGAAGGCCCAAGGCGAGGTCTGCCAGCTCGTTGAGCCCCAAGAAGGGACACCTCCGGGCAGCCGCAGCGCCCGGAGGTGTCCTCGCGATCAGGTGTCGTCGCCGCGCGCGCTTAGAGCGCGCTCTCGGGGAAGGTCGTGAGGACCTCCTTGATCTTGCTCATGAAGCCGTCCGCGACCGAGCCGTCGATGAGGCGGTGGTCGAAGGTGAGGCAGAAGTGGACCATGGAGCGGATGGCGATGACGTCATCCTCCAGGACCATGGGGCGGCGGGTGACGCCGCCGACGCCCAGGATGCCGACCTGAGGCTGGTTGATGATGGGGATGCCGAAGAGGGAGCCGAAGACGCCCGCGTTGGAGATGGTGAAGGTGCCGTCCTGGACGTCGCCCGGGGCCAGCTTCTTGGTGCGGGCGCGGGTCGAGAGGTCCTCCACCGTGCGGGCCAGGCCGCCGATGTTCAGCTCGTCGGCGCGCTTGACCACGGGGACGATGAGGCCCTGCTCCAGCGCCACGGCGACGCCGACGTTGACCTCGTCGTGGAAGATGACGTTCGTGCCGGAGAGGGAGGCGTTCATCAAGGGGTAGGCGCGGAGGGCGTCCGCGACGGCCTTGGTGAGGAAGGTCGTGAAGCTGAGCTTGAGGCCGCGGGCCGCGTAGGCCGCCTTGTGCTTCTTGCGGAGCTGCTCGACCCAGGTCACGTCGCACTCGTGCACGGTCTGGCAGTGCGCGCTGACGCGGCGCGACATGACCATGTGCGCGGCGATGTTCTGGCGCATGACGCTGAGGGGCTCCACGCGGTCGCGCGGGCCGACGGGGACCTCGGGGGCCTCGAAGGTGAGGGCGTGGGCGGCGGGCGCGGCGGCTTTGGGGGCGGGCCTGGCGCCGGAGGCGAGGTAGCGCTCGACGTCCTTGCGGGTGACGCGGCCCGAGAGGCCGGTGCCCTCGATGGCGCTCAGCTCCAGGCCGTGCTCCTTGACCATCCGCCGGACGAGGGGCGTGGAGCGCTGCTTGCGCAGCTCGTCGGCGGTGGCGTCGGCGGTGGAGGCCGGCGCGGGGGCCGCCTGGGCGGGGGCCGCAGGTGCGGCGGCTGGCGCGGCAGCGGCAGCGGGCGCGGCGGCGGGCTGCGCCGCCGCCGGGGCGGCGCTGGCGCCGACCTCGCCCTGGGTGTCGGTGATCCAGGCGACGGTGGTGCCGACCTCGACGCGGGTGCCCTCGGGGACGACGATCTCAGCGAGGAAGCCCGCGACGGGGGAGGGGATGACGGACTCGACCTTGTCGGTGGAGATCTCGAAGAGCTCCTCATCGCGCTCGATGCGCTCGCCGGGTTTCTTGAGCCAGCGGACGACGGTGCCTTCTGCGATGGACTCGCCCATCTGGGGCATGATGATCTGGGTCTTCATGGAACGTGGGCTCTCCCTTGTATCGTCTTAGTAGGCCAGCAGGCTGCGGCAGGCGGCGAGGAGCTTGTCATCGTTGGGGAGGAAGGCGTGCTCCAGCCCCTTGTGGTAGGGGACCGGGGTGTCCTCGGCGGCGAGGCGGATGACGGGGCCGTCGAGCCACTCAAAGAGGTCCTGGCTGATGCGCGCGGCGATCTCTCCGCCGATGCCGCCCGTGAGCTGGTCCTCGTGGGTGATGAGCACCTTGGAGGTGCGCTTGACCGAGGCGTAGATCGTCTCCCAGTCCAGGGGCTTGAGCGTCCGCAGATCGAGGATCTCGATCTCGGCGCCGTCTTCGGCGGCGATGCGGTCCGCGATGGCGTGGGTCTTGTGGACCATGGCGCCGTAGGTGACGATGGTCATGTCGCGGCCCGGTCGGTGGATGCGGGCCTGCCCGAGCGGCTCCAGGATCTCCTCGTCGTCGGGGAGGTCCTCCTTGATGTGCCGGTAGAGGAGCTTGTGCTCCAGGAAGAGCACGGGGTTGGGGTCGCGGATGGAGGCCTTGAGGAGGCCCTTGGCGTCGCGCGCCGTGGCGGGCATGACGATCTTGAGGCCGGGTGTGTGGAAGAAGTAGGCCTCCATGGCCTGGGAGTGGAAGGGGCCGGCCCCCACCCAGGCCCCGGTGGGGCCGCGGACGACGATGGGGACGCCGGCTTGCCAGCGCCAGTGGCTCTTGGCGGCGAAGCTGGTGAGCATCTGGAAGCAGCAGGTGATGAAGTCGATGAACTGCATCTCCGCCACCGGTCGCATGCCCATGTAGGCGGCGCCGATGGCGGCGCCCACGATGGCCGACTCGGAGATGGGTGTGTCGAGCACCCGCTCCGCGCCGTACTTCTCCAGCAGCCCGGCGGTCGCCTTGAAGGCGCCTTCGTAGACGCCGATGTCCTCTCCGAGGAGGAAGACCCGCTCGTCGCGGGTCATCTCCTCGTCGAGGGCCTGCCGAATCGCCTCAATATAGGTGATCACCGCCATGAAAGGCTCCGCGGCGCCCCGTGGGGGGCATCAGATGTGAAGGGCGTGTCCGAGGACGGCGTGAGCGGCCTCACCGAGCGCCTCCCCGAGGGTGGGGTGGGCGTGGATGGTGTGGACGATCTCCTCGGTGGTGGCCTCCATGCGGAGGGCCATGCCGCCTTCGAGGATCAGCTCGGTGGCCTTGGGTCCGATGATGTGGAGGCCGAGGACCTGGTCGTAGCGGGCGTCGGAGACGATCTTGATGAGGCCCTCGCCTTCTTGCATGATGCGGGCGCGCGCGTTGGCGGAGAAGGGGAAGGTGCCGACCTTGACCTCGTAGCCGCGCTTCTTGGCCTCGGCCTCGGAGAGTCCGATGGAGGCGACCTCGGGGTGGCAGTAGGTGCAGCTTGGGGTCTGGTCGTAGTCGAGGGGGTGGGGGTTCTTGCCGAGGAGGTGGTCCACGGCGAGGATGCCCTCGTGGGAGGCGGTGTGGGCGAGCCAGGGGGTGTCGATGAGGTCCCCGATGGCGTAGACGCCGGGCTCGGCGGTGCGGCAGAAGCCGTCCACCTCGACGGTGCCGCGCCGGGTCTTGACGACCTTGGTGTTCTCGATGCCGACGTCGTCGGTGACGGGCCAGCGCCCGGCGGCCATGAGGAAGTACTCGGCCTCCAGGGAGACGGTCTTGCCGTCGGGGTCCGCGACATCGACCTTGACGCGGTCGCCTTCGCGGGTGACCTTCTGGATCTTGTGGCCGAGGAGGCACTCGATCTGGCGTCGCTTGTAGATCTTGAGGAGCTCGGCGGAGATGTCCTCGTCCTCGATGGGGAGGAGGCGGGGCTGAAGCTCGATGATGGTGACGCGGGAGCCGAAGGCGTTGTAGACGGAGGCGAACTCGGTGCCGACGGCGCCGGCGCCCATGATGATGATGCTCTCGGGGACGCGGTCCAGCTCCAGGACCTGATCGCTGTTGATGACGCGCTCGCCGTCCATGGGGATGAAGGAGGGGCTGGCGCAGATGCTGCCGGTGGCGAGGATGATGTGCTTGGCGGCGAGGGTGGTCTTGGCGCCGTCGGCGGCCTCGACCTCGACCTTGCCCTGTCCTTTGAGGCGTCCGTGTCCGGCGATGACCTCGATCTTGTTCTTCTTCATGAGGTAGGAGACGCCGCCGGTGTTCTGCTTGACGACCTTGGCGCGGTACTTCTGGACGCCGCTCCAATCGACCTCGGCGCTGCCGATCTTGATGCCGAAGCGGTCCGCGATGTGGACCTTCTCCCAGAGGTGAGCGGCCTCCAGGAGCGCCTTGGTGGGGATGCAGCCGACGTTGAGGCAGGTGCCGCCGAGGGTGCTGCGCTTCTCGATGATGGCGGTCTTGAGACCCGATTGGGCCGCGTGGATGGCGGCCACATAGCCGCCGGGGCCGCTGCCGATGACGACGACGTCGTAGTTGCTCACAGGTCCTCCGAAGCGTGTTTGCCGCTGTCCTCGCGCTGGGCCTCCGCAGGCCAGCCGGACCAGGGGCCGGGCGCCCCGTACCCTATCCAAGATGGTTGCGTTGTCAACCCGGAACCCCCCCGGAGGCGTAACGTCCAACCCTCCGGGATGGGACGAACGCCTCCGGTCCCCCCCGTGACGGGGGGGACCGGCCCCGTTCCGCCGATGAAGCGAAGCGGAGTCGGCGGTTACGGGGCCGGGGGGGTCACGGCGTGATGATCTCGGGGGTGCCCTGGGCGCTGGTCTGGAGCCAGGCCTGGAGCCAGGCGCGTGCTTCGGGGGTGTTGTAGAGGGGGAAGTGTCCCTGTCCGGGGAACTGGAGGAGTCCGCCGGAGGCGGGGAGGGGTCCGAGGGAGATGTTGAGGGAGGCGGGCGTGGGCTGGGTCTGGTCGAGGCCCCAGAGGGTGTGGGCGTGGGGGAAGGCGGCGACGGGCTCGACGCGGGGGAGGCCGTAGGTCGCGGCGAGGGCTTCGATGGTGGGGGGGAG
>CAUJGC010000370.1 GCA_963169075.1 Myxococcota bacterium | reverse complement strand
GGATGTGCTGGGGTTGAGGGCGCCGCAGCAGCGCTTGGAGGGGTCCAGGGGTCGCTGACCCCTGGCCGCCGGAGGCAGGTAAAAACCCTGCACAAAGAGTGTAATTTATGTATAAATTACACTCTTTGTGCAGGGTTTCGGGCTGCCTCCGGCGGCTGGGGGTAGCTCCCCCAGCCCCCCGTTTTTAGAGCTTCCAGGGGATGGCCTGCTCGCGGAGCCAGGCCTGGGTGTCGCCGTGGAGTGCTTGCCAGCGCTGGAGGAGGTGCTCGGGGCGGGAGGGCGCGCCGGAGGCGAGGCGGTCGTGCATGGGGCGGAGGTAGCGGGCCTCGTCGGGTCCGGCGAGGGGCGGCGCGTCGGGTGCTTCGGGGAGGGGTGAGGCGAGGCGGTCGAGGCCGTCGATGGCGATGCGGAGCATGTGGATGGCGAGGTCGCGGACGGTGGCGGAGGCGCCGTTGGTGCGTCCGGGGATGGGCGCGTCGAGGGACCATCGGGTGACGCGGAGGAAGAGCTCCTGGCGCTGCTCGGGGGAGAGGTCATCGAGGAGCGCGCGGGCGTCGCGTCGGGCCTCGGCGTCGTAGAGGAGGCCCTTCCAGAGGGCGGGCAAGGCGAGGATGTGCTCGAAGGGGCCCATGTCGGCGCCGCGCATCTCGATGTATTTGCGCTTGAGGCGGACCTCGGGGAAGAGGGTGGCGATGTGGGTCTCGTAGTCGTCGAGGGTGGGGGTGAAGCCCTTGGCGCCGCGGTGCATGAAGTCGCGGAAGGTGAAGCGCTCCTGGGTGAGGTCGATGTAGTGTCCGTCGCGGACGATGAGGTACATGGGGACGTCGAGGGTGTACTCGACGTAGTCCTTGAAGCCGAAGTCGCTGGACTCGAGCATGAAGAGGGGGAAGCCGCAGCGGTCGGGGTCGGTCTGGGTCCAGATGTGACCGCGGGCGGTGTGGAAGCCGGAGGGCTTGCCGTGCATGAGGGGGGAGTTGGCGAAGAGGGCGGAGACGAGGGGGGAGAGGTAGAGGGAGGTGCGGAGCATGTCGGCGGCGTCGGCCTCGGAGGTGAAGTCGAGGTTCGCCTGGATGGTGCAGGTCATCTTCATCATCCAGCGGCCGAGCTGTCCGACGCGGGGCATGTACTCGCGCATGACGGCGTAGCGGCTCTTGGGCATCCAGTGGACCTGATCGAGGTCGTGGAGGCCGTTGAGGCCGGCGCTGGTCATGAGGAGCCCCAGCTCTTCGGCGACGCTGCCGACCTCGGTGAGGTGGGTGCGCAGCTCGACCTCGGCGTCTTCGAGGGTGCGGAGGGGTGCGCCGGAGAGCTCGATCTGGCCGCCGGGCTCCAGGGTGATGGACTCCCAGCCGTTGGGGGTCATGCGGCGGAGGGCGATGGGGTTGCCGTGGTCTTCGAGGAGCTGGTAGTTGAAGCGCTCGGCCAGGAGGGTGAGGAGGCGCCGGACGCCGCGGGGGCCGTCGTAGGTGAGGGGGGCGAGGTCGTCGGCCTGGAGGACGAGTTTTTCGTGCTCGGTGCCGACGCGTCGGTTCTCGGGTCGCTCGAAGCCGCGCTGAAACCAGGCGACGAGCTGGGCAGGATCGGTGACGCGTTCGGCAGGCGACGAGGCGGGGCGCTGGGCCATAGGGCGGCGGTGCTCCAGGGGTGGGGTCGGTGGTGCGGCGCCGCAGGAGGGGGCACCTGGGGACGAACGGTTGATGCAGCGGCGACATTCTCGGGTGCGGTCGCGCGGCTGGGATATAGCCGCGCGGCGCCGAGGAGGCAAGGTGTCGCGTGCCGGGTTGTCGTTACGTCGCGTCGGGATAGAGGCCCTCCTCCAGCTCCGCGAGGCGGAGCCTGGCGAGGCCGAGGTTGGCGCGGGTCTTCTGGAGGACGAGGAGGAAGAAGTGCCCGCGGACGCGCTGGGTGATGCGCGCGAGGTGGTAGCGCTGGTCGAAAGTGAAGATGGCGTCTTGGAGGGGACTCTGGGGGGTGGCTTGCTGGAGGCGCTGGATGTGCTGGGTGAGGGTGATGGCGTAGGCGCGGTAGAGGAGGGGCTCGGGCTCGGCCTGGGCGTCGACGTGCTCGATGAGGAGGGCGCCAGTCTGGAGATCCCCGACGTAGGCCGCGACGAAGCCGTTGAGCTGGCTCAGGGGAGAGAAGGCGCGCTGGAGGTGGGGGGCGTTGGCGAGGGGCTCGTCGGGGTGCGCCGGGTCGGGATGTGCGGCGGTGTAGGTGGCGAGCTGCTTGCCGAGCCAGGGTGCGAGGACGAGGGTGCTCCGGGGATCGTAGCGGGTGAGGGCGGCGGTCTGGTTGAAGGAGCTGGAGTTGGGCGGCGGTGGCGGCGGGCCGCCAGGGATGGGCAGATCCTCAAGCGCTTCGAGGTCGCGGGGCTCGGTGGAGGGTTGTGTCTTCAGGCTGTCCCATTCGGAGGTGACCTCGTTGGGATCGACGTCGAAGACGGACTCGGGAGGGGTGATCTTGCGCTCGCTCATGGCATCCCCGCTGCGGTAGGCATGGCAACCTGGGATTTATGGTGCCTCAAAGCGAGGCTCAAGGCAAGTCGGGCGGGAGGAGGAGATCGCGCGGGTGCTCGATGAGGTGTTGGAGGAGGTCGAGGGAGCGCGCGGCGTAGAAGCCGTCTTCGATGCGCTCGTCGAAGGTGTAGCGGAGGTGGGCGCGCTGGCGGGTCTGGGGGGAGCCGTCAGGGAGGAGGGTGGTGTGGGGGTGGACGCGGCCGAGGGTGGCGAAGAGGGGGGTGGTGCCGTACTCGAAGAGGTGGTGGAAGGGGGCGTCGATGCCCACGCTGCCGAGGTTGGCGAGGAAGATGCTGGAGTAGAGCGGATCGGGCTCGATGAGGGCTGCGGGGAGGAGGTTGTGGTGGTCGAGGGCGCGCTGGAGGGCGACGGTGAGCTGGATGAGGGGTCTGGGGAGGCGGGTGATGAGGCGCAGCTCGCGCTCGGAGGTGGTGGGTGCGTCGCCGCGTCCGGTGGTGATGGCTGCGTCGGCGCGCCGGGCGACGTCGAGGGCGGTGTCCCGGGGTTGGAAGCGCACCTTGACGGCGGTCATGTCGGCGTCGTCGTGGAGGCGTTTCTTGACGACAAAGGCGAGGTCGATGTGGTGGCGCTGGTAGAGGCGCTGTCCGGCGATGAAGCGGTTGAGGCGCGGGCGCAAGGCGAGGGTGCGGACGTGGGCGGCGAGGACGAGGTGGAAGAGGGAGATCCCCGGGGTCTGGTGGGCGAGGTCGAGGGCTTCGGTGACGTCTACCGCGAGGGTGAAGGTGACGGCGGCCTCGTTGCGGCCCTTGATGAGGAAGGGCATCATCTGACGCATGGGGGAGGCGTCGGTGACGCGGGCGCCTTCAGGGCGTCGGAAGAGCGGCATAGCGGAAGGCGTCCATGGTCTGGGTCTCGGAGAACTCGTGCAGGAAGCCTGTGGCGTCGCGGAAGGCGTCGCCGTTGACGACGATGGGGTGCTTGACGTGGGCGGTGGCGCCGCGCGGCAGGCGCGGGAAGCCGAAGCGGCCGGTGACGCGGGGGTAGAGGGGCTCGGGGATGGCGACGGCCTGGCGTCCGGTGACGCGGCAGAGGGTGCCCAGGGGGACGGGCTGGGGTCCGGCGACGTTGTAGATGCCGCGGAGGTTGGCCTGCAGGGCGGCGACGTTGGCGCGGGCGGCGTCGCGCTCGTGCATGAGCTGGAAGAGGGGGTCGTAGCCGAGGACGGTGGGGACGCGGGGGCCGTGGAGGAAGCTGGCGAGGGTGCCGCTGCGGAGCGGGCCCAGGGTGTAGACGAAGCGGAGGACGGCGGTGCGCAGCTCGGGCCAGCGCCAGAGGGCGGTGCCGGCGTAGAGGTCGGCGGCGACGAGATCGCCCAGCTCGGGGAAGGTGGAGCCGCCGATGGGGGGGTCGTCCTCGCTGTGGTAGAGGGGGACGTCGGGGCCTGCGCCATAGACGGTGTGTCGCCCGATGAAGAGGACCTGCCGGACGCCGTAGGTGTGGCAGTGCTCAAAGACGGCGCGGGTGCCGTGGAGGTTGATGCGGTAGCGCTCCTCGAAGCGGGCCGTCAGGTGGGTGACGGTGGCCATGTGGATGACGGCCTCGGGGCGGCAGGTGCGGAAGACGTCCTCGGCGGGGCGCTTGCGGATGTCGGCCTGGAGGACGCGGATGCCGCGGGGGGCGTCGGGCCAGGGGCGTCGGTCGATGCCGAGCACCTCATGGCCCGCGTGGAGGAGCAGCTCGGCGGTGAGCCGCCCCATGGGGCCAGCGACGCCTGTGATCAAGACCTTCATCGCGGCACCTCCTGGGCGACGCGCTCCCGGCGGAGCTGGCGCCCGTCCTCGATCAGCTCCAGGATGCGGGCGCGTACGGCGTCGATGTGCTGCTGGATGATCTCGTCGGACTCGTCGCCGTCGCCCTCGAAGGTCATCGGCGCGCCGAAGTGCAGCGAGCACGGGGTGGGCAGCGGCACGGGGACGATGTGGGGCGGCACCGGCCAGTAGGGCGCCCCGGTCAGCTTCGCCATGAGCTTGTTGTGGTAGAGCGTCTTGAGCGCCTCTTCGCCGCCGACGAAGGCGAAGGGGACGATGGGGGTCCGGGTCTGCATCGCCAGGCGCATGAAGCCGGTGCCGAAGCGGACCAGCGTGTAGCGGTCGCGGTAGAGCTTGCCGGTGCCGCGTGCGCCCTCGGGGAAGACCATGAGGAGGCGATCTGCGCGCAGCATGTGGACGGCGTTCTCGGGGAGGCCGGGGAGCTGTCCGATGCGCGAGAACCACGTCGAGACGAAGGGCCAGGTCTGCGCGAACTTCTCGACCATCCCGTGGGCCAGGCGCGGCGGCTCCAGCTCCAGGATCAGGGAGGTCAGGAGCATGCCGGCGTCCACCGGCAGCCCCCCGGAGTGGTTCCCGATCAGCATCGCCCGCCCCTGGGCGGGCACATGCTCCAGGCCGAAGGCGCGCACCCGGAAGTAGTGCCTGTAGAACCAGCTCAAAACCGTAAAGAATTGAGCCAGATGCGGGCGCGAGATGCCGAAGCGATCCAGCCCGTAGCTGTTGAAGGGCACGTCCAGGCGCGCCAGGCGCTCGGCCACCTCGGGATCGACGGGGAGCCTCATGAGGACCTCCGCAGCGCCTTCAGCGTGATCGCCTGCCCGTGGGTCCGGTGCTCCACCTGGGAGAACCCCGCCGCGTGGAGGCGCTGGCTCAGCTCGTGGACCGTGAACCACGTCATCCCGGCCACCCGCCCCGTGACCGCCTCCGGCACCCGCAGCAGCAGGTTGCGGCTCTTGACGAAGGTCCCCACCACCACCCGTCCTCCCGGCTTCAGCACCCGCGCCATCTCCGCCAGGGCTTGATCCGGCGCCGTGAAGAGGTGCAGCGCCGCCGCGCAGTGCGCCGCGTCAAACGTCCCGTCCGCCCACGGCAGCCGCGTCGCGTCCCCGCGCACGAAGCTCAGCTGATCCAGCCCGCCGCGTCGCGCCAGCGCCTCGGCCTGGCGGAGCATCGGCCACGAGAGATCCACCCCGATCACCCGCGACCCCGGGTCGTCCTCCACCCGCTCCGCGATCGCCCGGCTGAAGTTCCCCGTCCCGCACGCCACATCCAGGATCCACTCTCCGCGTCGCGGCGCCAGCGCCGCCATCGCGCTCGCGATCTCGGCGGAGGCCCCGCGCCGCGCCAGCGCCATCGTGAAGGCAGGCCGCGAGATCCGCTCGTAGATCGCCGCGTAGGGCGGGAACTCCATCAAGCGCTGGAAGAGCGTCACCCGACCCTGCGCCCGATAACCTACCATATCCAGGATGTTGTCTTCGAAGAGGAGCCGCCGCCCGCAGCGTGGACACTGCACCGAGGCGCCGTCCCGCTCCATCCCGTCATGACGACACGCCGGGCAGCGCAGCTGCGGCGCCTCGGGCGCAGCGGCAGGCTCGGGTTCGGGTTCGGGTTCGGGCTCGGGCTCGGGCGTGGAGACGACCTCCGCCGCCAGCGCGGGCTCCTCCTCCTCGCCCAGCTCCAGGATGAGCTGGGCGGCGCGTTGCGCGGCGTCTCCCCGAGGCGAGGTCGGGGTCTCCGCCAGCGCGACAGCCCCCTCCAGCTCCTCCAGCAGCGCGTCGCGGGCGCGCTCCTCCTGCATGAACTCCGCGATGATGTCCATCAGCTCCTCGGGGGCCGGCTCCTCGGCGGCGGACGCCTCCAGGGCGGCCGCCTGGGGTGCGGGCTCCTCCGTCGCGAGCGCCGCGTGGGCGGCGCGCAGCTCGCGCGCGGCCTGGAGGATCTGCGCGGCGCTCTTGGCGCCGATGCCCTTCACTTCGGGGAGCCGCCCGGCCTCTCCGGCCTCGATGAGGGCGTCCAGGGAGCCCACGCCCAGCTGCTCCCGGAGGTTGATGGCCTTGTTGACGCCGATCCCCGGCACCTCCACGATGTCCACGAGCCCCTCGGGGTAGTTGAGGCTCAGCTCCTCATAGAGGGTGATGGCGCCGAGCGTGAGCTGCTCCCGGAGGATGTCCCGCGCGTCGTCTGCGATCTCCAGCGCGTCGAGCGTCGCCAGCTCCAGCGGCGCCTCCAGGGCGTCCAGCAGATCGGCGGCGACCCGCAGCGCGCGGCTGCGCGAGCGCGGCTGTTGGTCCAGCTCCAGGAGGATCCCGAGGCGGCGGAGGCGAGCGGCGACCTGAGCGTTGGTCATAAGGCATCCCGAGGCATGGTGTCGTCGTCCCTGGCGAGACGATGCGTCGTCGTTCCCAGAGACCGGGCATAGATTGGGGCCGGGGTGGATGTCAAGCAACCCCCCCGGCTGCGTAAGCTCCGGGCTTTGGCCCGGGGCTACGCAGCCGGTCCCCCCCGGGGCGGGGGGCGCCCGGCGGGGCGC
>CAUJGC010000369.1 GCA_963169075.1 Myxococcota bacterium | reverse complement strand
GATCGGGTGGGAGGGGATCGGGTGGGAGGGGATCGGGTGGGAGGGGGGCGGGTGGGAGGGGGGCGGGTGGGAGGGGGGCGGGTGGGGCGAGGTCGAGAGGGTGTCTGCGCGGCCCTGGGGCCGCGAGCGACCGCAGGGAGCGGGGAGCGCAGCGACGTCGCGTCGGTGCTCCCCCGTCACGGGGGGAGCCGGCTCCGTTCCTCCGGCGAAGCGCAGCGCAGCCGGAGGTTACGGAGCCGAGGGGGTTGCCGAGGGGGTCAGATGGCGTTGGAGAAGCGCTGGGTGGTCTGGGCTTCGTCGGGTGGGTTATGTCGGTCGAAGGTCTGGGCGATGTTGCGGATGAAGAGGCGCCCGGTGGGGGTGAGGGCGAGGGCGTCGGGATCGAGGGTGAGGAGGCCGTCGTCCTGGAGGCGGTGGAGGCGAGGGGCGGCCTCGGGGAAGGCGTCGAGGAGGTCGCGCCCCCAGGCGGCGTGGAAGCGGGCGCGGTCGATGCGGAAGTTGCACATGAGCTCATCGATGGCGTGCTTGCGCTGGAGGTCGTCGTGGTCGAGGGCGAGGCCGCGTGAGACGGGGAGGTCGCCGCGCTGGAGGTCGTCGCGCCAGGCGCTGAGCTTGTGGTGGTTCTGGATGTAGGCGCCGCCGAGGAAGCCGATGGCGGAGACGCCAAAGGCGAGGGTCTCGGCGGTGTGGGCGATGGTGTAGCCCATGAAGTTTCTGGCGAGGGTGCCCTGGTGCTGAGCGCTGGAGAGCTCGTCGTCGGGGAGGGCGTAGTGATCCATGCCGATGTCGATGTAGCCGGCCTCGGTGAGGAGGGCGCGGGCGCGCTCGTTGATGGCGAGGCGCTCATCGGGGCCGGGGAGGTGGAGGGGGTCGATGCGCTTGTGGTGGCTCTTGAGGTGGGGGAGGTAGGCGAAGTTGTAGATGGCGAGGCGGTTGGGGCGCAGCTCCAGGACGTGCTGGAGGGTGTCCGCGAAGGAGTCGGCGCTCTGGTGGGGGAGGCCGTAGATGAGGTCCACGTTGACGGAGCGGAAGCCGAGGATGCGGGCCTCGCGGACGATGTGGAGGTTGAGGTCGTTGGGCTGGATGCGCCGGATGGCGCGCTGGACGGCGGGATCGAGGTCCTGGACGCCGAGGGAGATGCGGTTGAAGCCGTGCGCGGCGAGGGCGCGGAGGTGGGCGGTGGTGGTGACGCGGGGATCGACCTCGACGGAGAGCTCGGCGTCGGGGAGGGTGGGGAAGCGCTGGCGGAGGGCGGTGAGGATGCGGTCGAGCTGCTCGGGCTCGAAGTAGGTGGGGGTGCCGCCGCCGAGGTGGATCTGGGCTGCGGGGCGGGGCGCGCCGAGGAGGCTGTGGACCCGCTCGATCTCTTCGATGAGGGCGTCGATGTACCAGGCGACCTTGGCGTGGTCGGGGCTGATGGTGGTGTTGCAGGCGCAGAAGAAGCAGCGGGCCTCGCAGAAGGGCAGGTGGAGGTAGAGGGAGACGGGGGCGCCGTCGGTGGAGGCCTGCAGGCGCTGTCGGTAGTCTTCGGGGGTGAAGGCGTCGCTGAACTGGAGCGCGGTGGGGTAGGAGGTGTAGCGGGGCGCGGGTCGGCTCCAGGTCTGGAGGAGGGCGGCGAGCTTCGTGTCGGGGTGCATGGGGGGGCTCCTGGCGCGTTGGGGCGGGGCGGTCCCGCGTCGGAGGACGTCGCTAGCAAGAGGTGTGACAAGGTGAGGCGAGGGGGTGGATGCGGTCTGTCGCGCCAGGTGGGGTTGCACATCGGGGGGGCTGGCGCTACGTTGTTGGGCTGATTCGGGCGTTCCTGGCGCAGCGGTGCCAGGGCGCGTGGCCTGGGACCTCGCAGGCGTGTGACAGCGGTAACAACGTACAGCAGGTGAAGCGTGATGAAGCGTCACTATCGAGCCCTCCTGGTGTTTGGGTTGGTGAGCCTGGGGGCGGTGCTCTCCATGGCGTGCGATCAGAAGAACAAGGGGCAGGCGGAGGCGCCGGCGTCGGAGTCGGTGGCGTCGAAGCCGACGGAGATCGGCGTGGAGGAGCTGTCGAAGCTGATGAGCGGCGGCGGCGCGGTGGTGGTGGACGCGAACGGCGCGGACACGCGGCAGGAGTACGGGGTGATCCCCGGCGCGCTCCTCTTGACGAGCTATAAGGACTACGACCTGGGGGTGCTGCCTGCCGGGAAGGAGACGCCGGTGGTGTTCTACTGCGGCGGCGAGAAGTGCGCGGCGGCGCCGAAGGCGGCGGAGCGCGCGGCTGCGGCGGGCTGGAAGAACGTCCGCGTGCTCAAGGTGGGCATCCGGGGCTGGGTGGCCGCCGGGAAGTCCACGATGAAGGAGGCCAAGGGCTGATCGCCCAGGCCTGAGCGACGCGCGAGAAGAGCGCGGCACCTGAGGTGTCGCGCTTTTTTTGCGCCTTGCGCGCGGGGTTTGCGCGCGCGATCAGGCGAGCGCGCTCTCGCGTCCGGAGTCTGCGACGAAGAGGCAGGAGGCGTGGGTGACCTCGACCATGCGCTGCATGAAGTGGAAGTCGGGGTCTTCCTGGAGGCCGAGGATGTTGAGGTCGGCGGCGTCGCCCTGGGCGGCGGCGTCGAGGAAGGATCCGATCTTGACGACGCGGTGGGTGTTGCGGGTGGGGATGCGGGCGAGGTCGCAGATCTCGCGGAGGAAGTCCTGTGCGGCGGGGACATCGGCGGCTTGTGGGACGACGGTGATGAGGTTGAGGTGGGCGTTCCAGCGTCGCATGAGGCGGTAGCCCATGAGGAGGGTGAGGTCGAGGTTGTTGCGTCGGAAGGCGTCCTGGACGTCCCAGCCGGAGGAGGCGGGTCGGAGCCAGAGGTTGATGGCGCCGCACTGTCCGATGCCGGCCTTGGGGTGCAAGGCGAGGAGGAGGATGCCGACGCCGGTGTCGTTGGCCTGGACGATGACGTCTCCGAACTCGGCGAAGCGGGCGGCGCTCTCGGGCATGCGGAGGAAGAGGATGTTGGGGCGGAAGAAGGCGCCCTGGAGGGCCTGGAGTCCGTTCATGACGCCGGTGGTGAAGGAGGGGGTGTCGATGACGGTGCAGGTGGCGAAGACCTCGCGGTCGAGGAGCGCAGCGTTGAGGGCGTCGACGCGGGGTCGGAGGTGTTGTGGGGTGGTGTGCGTGGCGAGGCCGAGGAGCTTGATGGAGCCTTCGGGGAGGCAGACGTCGAGGAGGAAGCGGAACTTGCCGCGGATCTCGTCGGGGTCTTCGACGGGGACGAGGAGTGAGGGCTTCCAGGCGCGGACGTTGGTGGGGCCCAGCTCCGCGACGCGCGCGGCGGCCCACTCCGCGAGGGCGCCGAAGATGCCGGAGCGGACGTCCTCGACGGTGGACTTGATGTTGCGCTTGAGGATGTAGGCGTAGATGGCGATGACGGTGCCGACGGCGATGAGTGAGAAGGTGGGGTTGAGGACGAACATGACGAAGACGCAGCCGCCGGCGCCGAGGAGGGGGATGAGGCGTGGGACGCGGAGGGTGGGTCGGAAGCTGACGAGGCCGAGGGAGGACTCGATGAGGAGGACGAGGTTGATGACGAAGTAGGCGATGAGGAAGAACATGCCGACGAGGGGCGCGACGTCGTTGAGGTCGCGCATCATGAGGGCGCCGAGGGTGATGAGGGAGGTGAGGGCGATGGCGTTGCGCGGCTCGCCGTGGTCGCGTCGGCAGAGCCAGCCGGAGCCGGGGAGGATGCGGCTCTGGGAGAGTGCGGTGAGCATCCTGGGTCCGCCGATGGCTCCGGCGAGGGCGGAGGAGAAGGTGGCGCCGAGGAGTCCGGCGAGGACGACGGGTGGGAAGAGGGCGCGGTCGAGGAAGATGGTGTAGTTGCGGATGAGCTCGTCGGGTGAGGCGACGCGTGTGGCGACCCAGGCGAGGGTGAAGTAGATGAGGGAGGTGGCGGCGATGGCCCAGAGGGTGCCGCGGGGGATGTTGCGCCTGGGGTCGCGGAGGTCGCCGGACATGCTGGTGCCGGCGAGGATGCCGGTAGCGGCGGGGAAGAAGATGCCGAAGACGCCCCAGAAGGTGGTGCCTTTGAAGCCGCTCTCGGGCGCGCCGGGGTAGGCGCCGAAGAGGAGGGGTTGGGCCTCGCGGGGCTCCCAGAGGGTGGGTGAGGCGAGGATGGAGACGAGGGAGAGGCCGATGACGGCCATGATGATGTACTGGAGCTGAACGGCGAGGCGGGTGGAGATGTAGGCGAGGGTGTAGACGACGGCGAAGACGGCGAGATCGACGAGGAGGGGCGGGTGGTCGGGGAAGAGCCAGAGCCAGCCTTCTCGGAAGCCGAAGATGTACATGGCGACGCCGACGGGCCGGGAGAGGTAGAGGGGGATGCCGATGGAGCCGCCGACCTCGAGGCCGAGGGAGTTGGAGATCATGGCGTAGGGTCCGCCGGCGCCGATGCGTGTGTTGGTGGCGATGGAGGCGAGGGAGATGCCGGTGCAGGCGGTGATGCCGAGGGCGATGAGCATGATGAGCCAGGCGCCGAGGAGTCCGGCGTTGCCGACGACCCAGGCGAGGCGGACGTACATGATGACGCCGAGGATGGAGACGAGGGCGGGGGTGAAGACGCCGGTGAAGGTGCCGAAGCGCTTGGGGAGGTGGAGGACCTGGGTGAGCGAGCGGGGTATGCGGGGTCGTTCAGGCATGGGTCGGGGCGGGGTGGGGGAGGGTGGGGTCGGCGGCCAGAGTGGCCTCCGTGTCACAGAGGGACTTTTCAAGGGGGCGCGAGTCTGTCAAGTAGAGAGGGCGTGAGGCGTTTGTTGGCCCGTCGGGGGAGCGGGCGCGGTGCTGTATGGCGAGGCGATGCAGATGAGCGGCGGCGAGCAGGTGCGGATCTATGCGTTTGAGATGGACTGGACGGCGGCGCGTCGTCTTGGGGAGGCGCTTGGGGCGCCGGTGAGCGCGCTGCGCCACCATCACTTCCCGGACGGGGAGTCGATGGTGACGGCTTCGGGGCCGATCGGGGGTCATTGCGTGATCTACGCGACGCTGCGGGATCCGGACGCGCGTGTGATGCCGCTGCTGCTGGGGATTGACGCGCTGCGTCAAGGCGGCGCGGCGCGGGTGGAGCTGGTCGCGCCCTACATGCCCTACATGCGTCAGGATCGGGTCTTCGCGCCGGGGCAGCCCTTGAGCGCGCAGGTCTGGGGGCGCCTGCTTGGGCAGGCGCTGGATCGGGTCTTCACCGTCGATCCCCACCTCCACCGCATCGGCGCGCTGGACGAGGCGCTGGGGGCGCCGCGGGGCGTGGTGATCAGCGCCGCGCCTGCGATGCGGGCCTTCGCGCTGCGGCGCCTCCGGGGCGCGGTGCTGGTGGGCCCCGACGAGGAGTCGCGGGCGATGGTGGAGGAGGTGGCGCAGGGGGGCTTTGACTACCAGATCGCTCACAAGGAGCGCCGGGGTGATCTGGACGTGCGGATCGCGCTCTCGGCGCCGCGGGCGTTGGAGAACCGGCGGGCCTTGATCCTGGACGACATCGCCTCCAGCGGGCGGACGCTGGCGCAGTGTGTGCGCGCGGTGCGCGCGGCGGGCGCGCTGGGGGTGGACTGCATGGTCACGCACGCGCTCTTTGCGGGCAACGCGCTGGAGGTGCTGGAGGAGGCGGGGGTGGGGAGCGTCTGGTCGTCGGACACGCTCCCGCACGCGACCAACCGCGTCCCGCTGGCGGAGGTGATCGCGCAAAGATTGCGCGACGCCTGGGCTACTCCCGCTGAAGGACAATCGGCTGGTTGAGGGCGCGGTCGAGGCCGCCGAGCCAGGCGCGGAAGGCGGGGTAGTCCTGGAGGCTGATCCGGGGTGAGGCGAGGCTGTAGGAGACGTCCAGCTCCAGGGTGTCGCCGCGCTGCGTGACCTGGAGGCGGTAGCTCCCGAAGGGGCCGCGCTCGTCGCGGGGCTCGGGGAGGCGTCGGGGCACGAGGCCGGGGGGGAGCTTGTAGCGCACCCGGTTCTCGGAGGTGTAGGGGACGCCGAGGACGAGGTCCTGATCCCGGGTGGCCTGGGCGGCGTACTGGTCGAGGAGGCGGATCTCGCGCCCTGCGGGGAAGATGGCCTGCTCGTCACCGACCTGCTTGATGAAGCCGCCGCCCTGGAAGGTGAAGTCGATCCGCACCGGGGCCTCCAGATCCGACACCGCGGGGTAGCGTGCCTCTTTGAGGCGCGCGCCGGGGAAGAGTCGGGCGACGATGCCCTCCAGGGCCTGGTCGCGCCGTGCCTGCTCGGGGTTGTCGAAGGTGCGGCGGTACCAGACGGCGTCCACGCCGGAGGCGACGATCTCGGCTTTGACGAGGGCGGTGCCGCCGGTGAGGTCTACCTCCAGGGCGCGGAGGTGCTTGTTGTGCTCGGGGGCGTCGACGGGGGTCGTCACGGGTTGGGCCGCGCCGCCGTCTTTGACGACGATGGCGAAGGTGCCCTGGTCGGACCAGGGCAGCTCGCTGGTGCCGGAGTACTCGGCGGTCCCGTCCAGAAAGAGGTTGAAATCAGGCACATACGCGATGGCGTGGTTGAAGATCGCCAGGTTGGCCGGGCGGGTCGCCACCTGGCCGAGGGCGTTGGTGCGGATGAGGACGAGGTTGCACTCGATCCCTGCGGCGTCCAGCATGACCTTGATGAGGGACGCCTTGTCCTTGCAGTCCCCGAAGCGTCGCTGCATGCAGAGGGTGGTGCGGTAGGGCTTCCAGCCGTGGACGCCGAACTCGATGCCGACGTAGCGGGTGTTCTTGACGACCCAGTTGTGGATGGCGCGGACCTTGTCGCGGTCGTTCTTGAGGCCGCGGGTGACCTCCTGGACGACCTGGCGGATGGCGTCATCGACGACGAGCTGGTCTTTGATCAGGTTCCACCACCAGCGGCCGACCTCGTCCCAGGTGGCGTAGGTGGAGACGAGGAGGTAGTCGAAGACCTCGGCGCGTCCGGGCATGGAGGGGTCGGTGCGGACGGCGGGGAGCTGGGTGGCCTCGAAGGCGCGGGCGGTGAAGGTGTCGCCGCCGATCTGCTGGGTGCTCTCCTGGGCCTTGAGGCTGGCGAGGTCGGGCGTTCGGGCGTGGACGGGCAGCTCGGGGGGGGTGAGGAGGACGTAGCGTGTGCGTGCGACGGGGACGCTGGCCTCGAAGGTCCAGAGGTCTCCGAAGTAGCCTTCGCGGAAGTTCTCGGCGGCGACGTCGTGCTCGCGCCAGGCGTACTCGACGACGTCGCCGGGCTCCAGGCTCCCGACGTCGAGGTAGGCGAAGCGGCGCTGGTAGTAGAGGGCGCCGGAGCCCTGCCCGGCGTCGTAGTCGCTGCGGCGGTGGACCTCGACGACGGCGCCGCTGCGCTTGCGGACCCGCACGGAGACGACGTCGACCCGCTCGTAGCCTGGGGAGTAGTAGACGCGCTCGGCGCGCCAGGTCTTGGCGCCTTCGGGGGTGAGGATCTGGATGACGCTCTGGTGGAAGCGGCTGCTCTGGCCTGAGGGGGCGACGCGGGTCACCTGCTGCGAGCCCAGCATCACGTAGTCGTGCCCGGCCCAGGCGTCGAGCTGCTGGGGTGAGGGGAGGAGGTCGTCGAGGCTCCAGCGCCAGGGGCTCTCGAAGGAGTCGGCGTCCGGGCGCAGCGCCCGGATGCGCTCCTCCAGGGCGCGGCGCTCGGGCTGGATCTCCAGGGCCAGCTCCAGGGCGGCGACGGCCTCGTCGCGTCGCCCCAGGCGCTCCAGGATGGCGGCCTGCTCGCTGAGGAGGTCGGGGTGTCGCGGCGAGGCGGCGAGGGCTTCCTGGAGTGCGAGGAGCGCGGCGTCGGGGTCGCGCTCCAGGGCCAGGGCGCGGAGGACGTGGAGGCTGGTGTCCTGGGGGTGCGCCTCCAGGGCGGCGTTGAGGATGGTTTGAGCCCGCGCAGGGCGCGCGGCCTGAAGCTCCAGGCGGGCGATGTGCCCCGCCAGCACGGGGTCGCCGGGCTGGTGCTCCAGGAGCTTCGCGCCGATCTCCAGGCCGAGGCGGGCCTCTCCGAGCTGCGCCGCGAGCTGGAGGCGCTGGGCGCCCAGGAGGCGGCTCCCGGGCCAGGCTGCTTGAGCGGGGGCGATGACCTCTGCGGCGCCGCGCGGCTGGCCCTGCTCCGCGAGGACCTGGGCGAGGAGGAGGCGGGGGAGGAGGGCGACGCTGCCCTCGCTCTCCACGGCGCGGATCACCCCCTCCAGGCGGCTGACGCGCTCCGGGACGCGGGCCAGGCCGATGCCTTCGCTGGCCTCCAGGGCGACGCGGGTCTGGAGCCAGAGGTGCTCGGGGTGCAGCTCCGCCGCGGCCTCCAGCCAGGTGAGGCGCTGCCCGTGCTCGGGCAGCGCGGCGGCGCCCTCCATCAAGGCGTCCAGGCTCGTCGGCTCGGCGCGGACGGCCTCGCGCGCCAGATCCCGCCACGGCGTCCGGGGGTCCAGGGGGTGGAGCGCGCGGGTCAGGGTCGCGGCGGCGATCCAGCGGGCGGCGCGGTCCTCGCGGGCGTCTCGGGCTGCCTCGACGGCCTGGGCGTCGGGGCTGGGGGCCTGGGCGGCGCCCTTGAAGGGCGTCGCCGACGCCAGCAGCGCGCCGTCTGCGGCCCCTGGGGTGGCCTTCAGCGCCACCGGGGCGCCGGACGGGGTGGTCACCCGGAGCGTGAAGCCCAGCTCAGCCCGCTCTCCAGCGACCTTGACGAGGATCGCGTTGCTCCCCCGCTCCAGGTCCACCAGCCAGGTGTCGGCGTCCATCGCCGCCCCGGCGTCGGCGTCCACCCGCGCGACCAGGCGCCCGTTCACCCAGAGCTTGTAGGCGCCCTGGGCGCCGATCCGCAGCGCCACGCGCTGCCGGGTGGGGGAGTCCAGCGTCGTCGCCGCATAGGCCAGCGCCGCGCGGCTGGGGTTCATCGCGGCCCCCAGGTCCAGGTAGCCTCCGAGGCCGGCCTTCAGCTCCCGCCACCCCACCTCCAGCCCGGCCTTCCCTTCGAAGCGCCCCGCGGGCTCGTAGCGCCCCTCGGGGGGCGCGGCCACGTCGAAGCCGGCCATGGAGCGGTTCTCAAACGGCCCCGCCACCTGCCACGCCCCCACCCAGCCCCGCGCCGCCACCACCACCCCCCCCCCCATCACCTGCCCGGCCACGCCGCCGGCCACGGCGGCGGAG
>CAUJGC010000368.1 GCA_963169075.1 Myxococcota bacterium | reverse complement strand
GTGGCGAGGGGGTCCTGGGGTGTGTTGAGGAGGTGGGGCGGGGGCGGTGTGGGGTCGTGGAGGAGGTGGGGGTGTTTGACGAGGATGGCGTCGGAGGAGGGCGGTGCGCCGGGGGCGGGGTGGTGGGGTGCGAGGAGGGGGTCGAGGTATCCGGCGAGGGTGGAGCCGAAGAAGCGGAGCGTGGACTTATCGACGAGGTCGAAGCGGTGTGTCTCGCGTGAGAGGATGGCGAGGACGCCGCGGTGGTTGTTGTGGAGGTCGAAGGGTGTGGAGACGAGGCTGTGGGCTTCAGGGGTGATGAAGCGGAAGGTGTCTCGGGCGGGGATGGCGATGATCTCGTCGCGGTGTGCGGTGAGGAGGGCCTGGCGGAGGTTGAGGAGCCAGACGAGGAGGTCATCGGGTGCGCGCTCGGCGGGGAGTCGTTCGACGAGGAGGTTGCCGAGGCTCTCGGGGTGGTGCTTGAGGATGTGGAGGTTGTAGCAGGTGAGGTCGCCCTGGGGTGAGCGGAGGAGGAGGAGGAGCTGATGGAAGGAGGTGACGCGTGAGAGGAGGCGCGCGGCGGTCTGGACGAGGTGCTCGGGTGAGGTGGCCTCCCCGAGGTGGTGTCCGAGCTGTGCGAGGGTCTCGGCCTGGGCGGCGAGTTTGGTGAGGACGCGTTCAGGGGGTGGCGTGCTCACGGGGCTCCGGGGAGGGGTTGGGGGCGTCGATGCCGCGTGGTCGGGGCGCCGCTGTGCGGTGCGGCTTCAGCGAGTAGGTGTTGACCCGGAGGTAGGGGAGCATAGAGTCTGTGGGTCAGCGTAATCGCTAGGTTTGAGCTTGGGGGCTTGTCGCGCGGATGTCAAGGGGTGGGGTCGGGGGTCGGAGGCGAGGTTGACAGGGGGTTGTGGGCTGGGATAGAGGTGGCGCCGGAATGGCGGCGCGCGGCGCCCATGCGGTGAGGGTGGAGAGATGACGCAGGTGGTGCAGGGTCAGTCGATCGAGCCGGGGCGGCTCTTTATCAACAACACGTTTGTGGAGGCGTCGAGCGGTCGTCGCTTTGAGACGATCTCGCCGTCGACCGGCGAGGTGATCACGGACGTGGCGGAGGGCGGTGCGGAGGACATCGACGCGGCGGTGTCGGCGGCGCGGGCGGCGCTGTCGGGGAAGTGGGGTTCGATGTCGGCGTCGCGTCGTGGTGAGCTGCTCTACCGTGTGGCGGCGCTGATCGAGGAGCGCGCGGAGCGGCTGTCGATCCTGGAGACGCTGGATCAGGGCAAGCCGATCACGGAGTCGTCGAAGGTGGACGTGCCGCTGGCGGCGCGGATCGTGCGTTACTTCGCGGGCTGGGCGGACAAGCTGCACGGCGAGACGCTGCCGGTGAGCGGGAGCTACCACACCTACACGCTGCGCGAGCCGGTGGGTGTGGTGGGTCAGATCATCCCGTGGAACTTCCCGATCCTGATCGCGTGCTGGAAGCTGGCGCCTGCGCTGGCGGCGGGTAACACGGTGGTGCTGAAGCCTGCGGAGCAGACGCCGCTGACGGCGCTGGAGCTTGCGAAGATCTTCGCGGACGCGGGGTTTCCGCCGGGCGTGGTGAACGTGGTGACGGGCGATGGCCCCGGGGCCGGTGCGTCGCTGGTGCGGCACCGCGGCGTGGACAAGATCGCGTTCACGGGGAGCACGCCGGTAGGTCAGGAGATCATGCGCGTGAGCGCGGACACGCTGAAGCGTGTGAGCCTGGAGCTGGGCGGGAAGTCGCCGCACATCATCTTTGGTGACGCCGACGTGACGAGCGCGGTGTTCGGGGTGATCAACGGGATCTTCTACAACAAAGGCGAGGTGTGCGCGGCGGGCTCGCGGGTGTTCGTGCAGCGCTCGGTGCACGGTGCGTTCATGGAGCAGCTGGTGGCGGCGACGCAGAAGCGGGCGCCGGGCGACCCGTTCAACCCGAAGACGCGGCTGGGGCCGCAGGTGAGCGAGGCGCAGCGTGAGCGCATCCTGGGGTATGTGGCCTCGGGGAAGGCGCAGGGCGCGAAGCTGGTGTGCGGGGGCGAAGCGGCGTCGGTGGACGGGAAGGGTTACTACGTGCAGCCGACGGTGTTCGACGAGGTGGACAACGGGATGACCATCGCGCAGGAGGAGATCTTCGGGCCGGTGGTGTCGGTGATCCCGTTTGACGACGCCGAGGACGTGGTGCGCCAGGCGAACGCGAGCATCTACGGTCTGGCGGCGGGGATCTGGACGCGGGACATCAAGCTGGCGCACCGGACGGCGCGCGCGGTGCAGGCGGGGACGGTGTGGGTGAACTGCTACAACGTGTTTGATCCGGCGGGTCCGTTCGGCGGCGTGAAGATGTCGGGCTTTGGCCGGGATCTGGGTCGCGCCGCGCTGGAGGACTACACCGAGACGAAGACGGTGTGGGTGGATTTGAGTTGATTTGGGCAGGCGGCCCCGTGTGGGGCCGTTGTATGTTGAGCGCGAAGCGCAACTGACAGGTCAAGGAGCGAGTTCATGGCTGAGAAGATCCCTGCGAACGTGTACGGCGACCCCAACGCGACGCTGGTGCAGGTGGAGAAGCGCGGCAAGGTCGCGATCTTCACGCTCTCGAACGGCAAGATCAACGGGTACACCCACCGGATGATGCTCCAGCTGGACAAGGCGATCGTGGACGCGCGCTTTGATCCGGAGGTGGAGGTGATCGTGCTGACGGGCGCGGGCAAGATGTTCTGCGCGGGGGCGGACATCCAGATGCTGGAGCACGCCGATCCGGTCAGCAAGTACTACTTCTGCCTGCACGCGAACGAGACGCTGAGCCGTCTGGAGCAGACGCCGAAGCTGACGATCGCGGCGCTGAACGGCCACACGATCGGCGGCGGTCTGGAGATCGCGATGGCGTGCGATCTGCGCATCGCGCGCAAGAACGGCGGCATGATGGGGCTGCCTGAGATCAACCTGGGCGTGCTGCCGGGGACGGGCGGGACGCAGCGCCTGGCCCGCTCGGTGGGCAAGTACAAGGCGATCGAGCTGATGATCACGGGCAACAACTTCTCGTTCGAGGAGGGCGAGAAGATGGGCCTGGTGACGCAGAGCATCGAGGCGGACGGCGGCGACGACTTCCTGAACAAGGTGGTGGCCTACGCCGAGGGCTTCACGACGCCGCACAAGGCGTCGATGGCGGTGGGTCACATCAAGCGCTCGGTGCAGTCGGGGCTGGAGGTGCCGCTGGAGTACGGTCTGGCGATCGAGCGCGAGCTTCAGGCGAAGCTCTTCGCCTCGGAGGACGCCTACGAGGGTCTGACGGCGTTCAACGCGAAGCGGACCGCGGAATTCAAGGGTCGCTGAGGTGGCTGCGCCGCGGCGGACGCATCTCGGGGGCGTGCTCCCGGGTTGGGCGCTGGCGGCGCTGCTGCTCCTGGTCTCGTGTCGAGGCTGCGGCGAAGCGCCGCAGCCTCGGCTTTTTCTTGACGCGGGCGCGGCGTCGGCGCCGGACGTGGGCCCGGACGCGTCCGGGGAGGACGCTGCGGGGCTGGACGCGGGCGCGGCGGGTGAGGCGCCGGGGGATGCGGCGTCGCTGCTTGGTGGGGCGGGGTGGCGGGTGCGGGAGCGGGAGGCCATCGGCGCGGCGTTCATCCCGTCGGAGGCGGGCTCGGCGCGGCTCCTGGCGGCGGGGCGTGGGGAGGTGGAGGAGGTGCTGGTGCGGGAGGTGCGCTTTGAGAGCGCGCAGGCGGCGTCGTTCTGGCTGCGGGCCCAGCCGTCCGCGCACGAGGCGCCGCTGCCGCTGCGCCGGATCGTGCGGGGGTCGGTGGCCTGGGAGGTGAGCGGGCTGGGCGGCGCCGTGGAGCCGCTGGAGGCCGCGTCGGCGGCGCTGGAGGGGCGATGAGCGGTGATTCAGCGGCGTCGGCGGTGGCGTGGTGGCGTCGCCCGTGGGTGCAGCAGCTTGGGGTGCTGGCGCTGGTGGCGGGGGTGTGGGCGGGGAGCTTCCGCAACACGTTTGTGTATGACGACGTGCAGGTGATCGTGGAGGGGGTGCGGATCCACGATCCGTCCAACCTGCCGGGTTTCTTTCTGAACTCGACGATGTGGAGCGCGGCGGGTGGCGGCGCTGGGAACGCCTTCCACGTCACCGACGTGGACACCTACCGCCCGCTGACGATGACGACGTTTGTGTGGGACGCGGCGCTCTCGGGTCGGGCGCCGTGGTCGTACCACCTGACCAACCTGCTGCTGCACCTGGGGGTGGTGGCGGTGTGGATGGGGGTGCTGCGCCGGGTGCGGGGCGGCGCGTGGAGCCCGCTGATCGCGGGGCTGGGGCTCTGGGTGGGGCTGCACCCGCTGCTGGCGGAGGCGCACGTCTGGATCAACGGGCGCTCGGACGTGCTGGCGGGGCTCTGGCTCGGGGTGGCGGTGGGGGCGTACCTGCGGGGGCTGGAGGCCTCGCGTCCTGCGGCGCGCTGGGGGAGCTTCGCGGCGGCGGGGGTGGCGTTCCTGCTGGGGTGTCTCTGCAAGGAGATCCTGCTCCTGGCGGGGCCTGCGCTGCCGCTGCTGGGGTGGTCGCGGCGCGCCGAGGG